>NZ_BAABDQ010000017.1:0-254434 GCF_039539705.1 Nonomuraea rosea
GCATGACAAACAACCGCCCCGCCATCGCATATAACCGCCCCCATCGGAAAGGGGCCGGACAGCACAATGAGGGCCCCGCCGGCCAAGCCGGCGGGGCCCTCACCAGAAGAAGTGCCGTGGAGACGAGAGGAAATGAACCTAAGCCCGGACCATGACTCATTTCCGTGCCATCAGCACACGGCATTTACCACCTGGTGCCGGTGGTCCGGGGACCGTTGTGGTTGTGGTTCCGGTTGTGGACCTTCACCCGGACGCGCACCTTCTGGTGGTGGTGACGACGCCAGCCGTAACCGCAGCGGCGGCGCTCGCTGTAGCACCCGTGCCCGGCGAGGACGGACGTGCCGTTGCTGACCTGGGTGGTGGCATTGGCCGCGGTCGTGGCCGCCCCCATGCTGACCACACCGCCCGCCAGCGCCGTGCTGATGGCGAGGCCTGCGATAACACTCTTGAGCTTGGGCATTGCGTATTCCCCCTAAAGGATCGATTGCCCGTTCGCGACTTTTCCCAGCTGCCCGGAGAAAAAGTCTCGGATGACTGCCAGAGAAGCCATCCGATAACGGTCATTTCCGGGGCCGTACGCAAGCAAACAGGAATGAATCCATTTTGCAATGCATTAACAATCTTATTGCCTTCATTAAATGCTATTACATGAAATGCTATGAATTATGCCGATATGTCCCATTCGATGATCGCCCGCTCGACGCGCGGCGGCCACGGAATGGCGTGCGAACGCCGACCGCCGATGCTCGTCCTGTCGCTCATCGCACAGAGGCGCAGCCCTCCCCTCGGCCGAGCGCGTGGCGGCTCATCGACCACGACCCGGAGAGATGGCACCGCCGGGCGCGTCACAAACCGGCCGCTGCAACCACGCCGAACAGCGCGGTCACAGCACCCAAGGGAGTCTGCTCGTCTAACTCCGCAGGCTCTTGTCGGTCACAAAGAGTAGTCATATGGTCGCGGAGACCGTTCATCGCAAGGCAAGGGAGAGCCGCACATGGCCGGCAAGCACGAGGGCGAAAAGCCCTCATCGAAGCCTTTCGAGCTGCCGAAGCAGGACAAGAACACCAACGACGGTGACGGCGGCAAGGGCAGCCGTGGGGGAGACGGAAAGAAGAAGTGACGCCCGACCTCGACGCCAGCATCACCGGCATGATCACCGCGATCAGCGGGACTCGTGCCCCGATCAGCGGCACGATCGTCGACACGCTACATGCGGTACCGAGGCACCTGTTCGTGCCCTCGGCCGGGGTCATCTTGACCGAGGCAGGCTCAGAGCTCGTCGACCGGGACGGCGACCCTGAGGCTTGGTGGACGACTGTCTACGGGCCGGACGCCATCGTGACGCAGCTCGATCGTGGCGCGACCGACATCCGCGACGTGGAAGGCCGCTACACCTCGTCGAACTCGGCCCCGGGCACGGTCGTCGACCTGCTCACGCAGCTCGACCCCGACCCCGGGCACCGCGTGCTCGAGGTGGGCACCGGCACCGGATGGACGGCCGCGCTGTTGTCCCACCTGGTCGGCGACGCGTCCCGGGTGACGTCGATCGAGGTCGACCAGGCCGTCGCCGAGCAGGCGGCGAAGAACCTGGCAGCGGCCAGGGTGCATCCGCATCTGATCGTCGGTGACGGGGCGGAGGGCTGGGCCGAGGGAGCGCCATACGATCGCGTGCACGTGACATGCGCGGTGCACACCGTTCCGTACGCCTGGATCGAGCAGTGCCGGCCTGGCGCGGTCGTCGTCACACCGTTCTCGACCGGGTTCGACACCGACCACTCGCTACGGCTCGTCGTTCTCCCGGACGGAAGCGCCGTCGGGCGGTTCCCGGGCTACGCCTCGTACATGATGATGCGCTCCCAGGGTCCGGCCGAAGGTGATCCGGACGACGGTGGCGGCCGGCGGTTCACCACGAAGGTGGACCCTCGCACGATCACGTACGCGCCGGCTGGTGCCTGTCTGGTGATGTCGGCCCGGACCGGTCTGCGGACGCGGCTCGACGACGAGAAGAGGCTGTTTCTCGTCGACCCCGGACACGCCGGCCAGTGGGGGGTCGCCATCTATGAGCCGGACGGTGAACCGTGGGTGTACGAGCTCGGCGAGCGTCACCTCTGGGAGGAGGTGACCAACGCGTACTTCGAGTGGGTGAGCTGGGGCGAGCCGGGCCTTGAGCGATTCGGCATGACCGTCACCCCCGAGGGACAACAGCTCTGGCTCGACGCCCCTGAGACCCCCATCGGTCCACGCCGAGGGCCGGCCGTCCGGTAGCGCGCCGCCGCCGCCATGCTTGCGGCGGTCAGGCAGTCAGACAGTCAGGCGGTCAGGCGGATTTGCGGGTCTTGCGCTTCGGCTGCGCCTTCTCCTGGGTCTTCTCGGCGCCCTTGTCCTCGTCCTTGGCGGACTTCCCGCTCGCCGCCTTCTTCTTGGCCGGCTCGCCCGAGCGCTCCCGCTTGGCCGCCTCGACGCTCGCCCGCAGCGCCGCCATGAGGTCCACCGCCGGTCGCGCTTCCTCCTCCTCGGCGGGCGCGATGACCTCCTTGCCCGCCACCTTCGCCTCGATCACCTGCTGCAACGCCTCGCGGTAGGTGTCGTGGTACTCGCCCGGGTCGAAGTCCGACTCCATCGTCGTGATCAGGGACTCGGCCATCTTGAGCTCCTGGGCGCGTACCTCGATGTCCTCTTCCAGGAAACCGAAGTCGGGCGTGCGGATCTCGTCGGGCCAGAGCATCGTCTCCAGGACGAAGACCCCGTCGCGCACCCGCAGCGTGGCCAGGGACTCGCGCTGGCGCAGCGCCACCTTGACCACCGCCACCTGGCCGGAGCTCTCCAGGGCGTTGCGCAACAGCACGTACGGCTTCGCGCCCTGCGCGTCGGGCTCCAGATAGTACGACTTGGCGAAGTAGATGGGGTCGATCTGTTCGGCCGGAGCGAACTGGAGGACGTCGATCCGGCGCGACGTGCTCAGCGGCAGATCCTCGAAGTCCTCGTCCGTCAGCACGACGATCTCGCCCGTGGCCAGCTCATACCCTTTGGCGATGTCCGCGTACGGGACCTCTTCGCCGTCGACCGTGCACACGCGCTTGTAGCGGATCCTGCCGCCGTCCTCGCGGTGCACCTGGTGGAAGGTCACGTCCTTCTGCTCGGTCGCCGAGTAGAGCTTGACCGGGATGGTGACCAGCCCGAAGGAGATCGCGCCCTTCCAGATGCTGCGCATGGGCACTCCTCAGCTCTCAACGGCCCGCCAATGGGCACATACCCGTCATGGGGCAACCAATGCCATACCCGATCGAACCAATGCTTGCTGTACCTGGGGAACTACCCTCCGATCGCGACATGTACGGCCTTGAGGTCAAGTGGGATGGCATCCGCGCGCTCATCCACCTTGACGAGGGGATGCGGGTGACGGGGCGGCATGGAGTCGAATACACCCGGCGGTATCCGGAAATTTCGGGGTTCGGGGTGAAAAATGCGGTCATCGACGGCGAGGTCGTAGCGCTCGACCCGCGCGGCAGGCCCAGTTTCGAACGTCTGCAACGCCGGATGCACCTGACCGATCCCGAGCCGGTGATGCTGGAGCTGTACCCGGTCACGTACATGCCCTTCGACCTGCTCTATCTCGACGGGACCCCGCTGTTCGAGCTGTCGTACCGCGATCGCCGCGCCCTGCTCGACGAGCTGGACATCGGCGCGCCCCCGTACTTCCCCGGAGCCTCCGATCTGCTCTCGGCCACGCACGAGCAGGGGCTGGAGGGCGTCGTCGCCAAGCGGCTGGACTCCCCCTACCGGGCGGGCACGCGCTCGCCCTGGTGGATCAAGGTGAAGAACCTCAGCACCAGGGAAGTCGTGATCGGCGGCTGGAAACCGGGCAAGGGGCGCCGGGCGGGCGGGATCGGTTCGCTGATCATGGGAGTGTTCACGGACGAGGGGCTGACGTACGTGGGGCACGTCGGCACCGGGTTCACCGACGCCGTACTGGACGACATCTATCGGATGCTGCGGCCGCTGGAGATCGCGCGCAGCCCGTTCCGCAACGAGGTTCCGTGGCGGAACCGGTGGGTTAGGCCGGATCTGGTCGGGGAGGTGGCCTACACGATGTGGACCGACGAGCAGCGGCTGCGGCACCCCGTGTGGCGCGGTCTGCGGCCCGACAAGCTCCCCGCGGAGGTGACCCGATGAAGGTGCCGGTCAAGGTCGACGGGCGCGAGCTGACGCTGAGCAACCTGGACAAGGTGCTCTACCCCGACTACGGCTTCACCAAGGCCGAGGTCATCGACTACTACAGCCGCATCGGGCCCGTGCTCCTGCCGCACCTCCAGGGCAGGCCCCTGACCGTCAAGCGCTATCCGAACGGCGTCAACGGCCAGTTCTTCTTCGAGAAGAACGCTCCCGAGCACACCCCGAGCTGGGTCAGACGGGTCAACCTGCCCGCGCCCGGCAGCACCAAGAACCGCGAGAGCATCGACTTCGCCGTCATCGGCGACCTGCCCGCGCTCGTCTACTACGCGAACCTGGCCGCCCTCGAGCTCCACGTCCCCCAGTGGCGGGTCGACGAGGAGGGCCGGGCGCTCCCGCCGGACACGCTCGTGTTCGACCTCGACCCAGGCCCGCCCGCGACCATCGTGGAGTGCTGCCGGGTGGCGCTCATGCTGCGCGAGGTGCTGAAGTCAGAAGGGCTCACCGCCAGGCCCAAGACCAGCGGCAACAAGGGCATGCAGCTCTACGCGGACTGGGACTGCCGCGAGGAGCCCTCCGCGTACGCCAAGCGGCTGGCCCAGCTCCTGGAGAAGGAGCACCCGCGGGAGGTCGTCAGCGTGATGACGAAGAAGGCCAGACCGGGCAAGGTGTTCATCGACTGGAGCCAGAACAACCCGGCCAAGACCACCGTCGCGCCCTATTCCCTGCGCGCCAGGGAGCAGCCGACGGTTTCGACCCCGCTCCTGTGGAAGGAGGTGGAGGGCTGCGAACGGCCTGAGGATCTGGTGTTCACCGCGCCGGACGTACTCGCCAGAGTCGAGAAACGCGGTGACCTTTTCGGCCGGGCGTAGGCTGGATCCGTCCGCACCAGGAGGGGGACTGAAGATGTCGGAGATGGACATACGCGGGGACGAAGGCGGCTACGGCGAGGAGGACGAGGAGCTCTCGATCGAGACGCCAGAGGCCGACGCGGCCGAGCAGCGCCGCGAGGTCCGGCCGGGGGCCGGCCGGACGCGTGATGAGCTGCCGCTGGACGTCGATCCCGCGGACGCGGCCGAGCAGGACCGCGTCGTCGAGCTCGACGATGACGACTATCGCTGAGGTGGCCTGATGGCGACGATCGGCGCGAAGGGGACGTCGCTGATGAGTGTCGCCGTGCAGCTGCCTACTCGCACGTAGGATGTCCGGACAGCCCGCTGAGAGACCTATGGAGACCCGCGTGACCGCAACCCCGGATGCCAAGCCCCGGGGCACCCGGCTGCCCCGACTCGCCCGCCGCCGGCAGCTGCTGAGCGCCGCGCAGGAAGTGTTCGTGGAAAACGGCTATCACGCGGCCGCCATGGACGAGATCGCCGATCGGGCCGGGGTCAGCAAGCCGGTGCTCTATCAGCACTTCCCCGGCAAGCTGGAGCTCTATCTCGCGCTGCTCGACCTGCATGTGGACGACATGGTCAACCGCTGCAGGGAGGCGCTGGCCTCCACCAACGAGAACAAACTCCGTGTGCAGGCCACCTTCAGCGCGTTCTTCGACTTCGTCTCGACGCAGGGCGAGGCGTTCCGGCTCGTCTTCGAGTCCGACCTGCGTAACGTCGCGCCGGTGCGGCAGCGGGTGGAGCGCTCGCTGCGCGAGTGCGCGGAGATGGTCTCGGCGGTCATCCAGGAGGACACCGGCTGCACCAGCGACGAGGCGCATCTGCTGGGCGTCGGGCTGGTGGGCATGGCGGAGGTGAGCGCCCGCTACTGGGTCACCACGCAGGGCTCCATTCCCAAGGACGCGGCCGAGCAGCTCATGGCCCGTCTCGCCTGGCGCGGCATCAGCGGTTTTCCGCGTACGGCATAACCCGTTCGCTGGGCGCGATCATTCACCTTTTCCTCGGTGCGAGCCGCCACGATGGGATTGAGCCAGCCCCGTCCACTAGGGAGCCACGATGGAAGTCAAGATCGGCGTACGCTCCGTACACCGCGAACTCGTTATCGAGACCGACCTCAGCGCAGATCAGGTCGAAGAGGAGATCAGAAACGCACTGGCGGCCGATCGCGGCGGCGTCTTCGCCATCACCGACGCGAAGGGCCGGCGCGTGGTGGTGCCGGTGGCCTCACTCGGGTTCGTCGAGATCGGCGAGGACGAGTCCCGGCCGGTCGGTTTCGGCGGCACACTCTAGGGCCTGACATCCGGGGGGTACGGCTTCGCGACGCCGTACCCCTGCACGGGCCCGCCCAGGCGCGACCCGCGCGCGTCCAGACCGGATTCATCCGCCGCCGGGTCGTGATGTGCCTGCGGGACGGGCTCAGCTGTGGATGCGGGGCCGTCCGAGCTGACAACCTCGGGGTGGTCGGCGCCTGAGGACGTGATCCTTGGTCGGCTCGCTGGTCGGACAGCACGCGCTCTCTCTCCGTAGCACGGCGCGCGAGGTCCAGCGATTCGGCCCACATCTGGTCAGGGAGCTGCCATAGCGGCGCGAGGCCCTCATGGTGGCACGGTACAGCCGTTTCGTGCCCTCGCGCCGCTCTATGACCAGACCCGTCCTCAGATGCCCATGGCCGCCATGCGCTTGCCGTGCGCCTCCGTCAGCGTTGCGAAAAGTCGAGAAATATCGGTCTGCCCCTCGGTGGCCGACTCCACCAGCAGCAGCGCCAGCTCCGGCCGCGCCGAGGCGACCTGCTGGCCCTGGCTGAGCGCCTCACCGACGAGCCGCCTGGCCCACAGCGCCAGCCGCCCGCCCGCCGTGGGATCCGCCTCGATCCCGGCCCGCACCCGCTCGACCGCGAACTGCGAGCGCCCCCCGTCCACCAGCACCTCGTCCACCAGATCGGCGATCGAAGGATCGAGATGCCTGGCCGCCTCCCGGTAGAAGTCGAGCGCGATCCCGTCGCCCACGTACGTCTTGATCAGCGCCTGCAGCCAGTCGGCCGGCCGGGTCTGGGCGTGCCAGGCGTCCAGCGCCGCGACGAACGGCCGCATCGCCTCGTCAGGGTCGGCCCCCAGTGCGGCCAGCCGGTCGCGCAACAGCCGGAAATGGGCGTACTCGGTCACGGCCAGCTCGCTCAGCGCGGCGCGGTCGGCCAGCGAGGGTGCCAGAGTGGCCGCATCCTCGGTCATCCGCGCGTAGGCGCTGAGCTCCGCGTAAGCTAGTACACCGAGCAGATCGACGACTCCTGGAGACTCCTTCATAAGGGGCAGCGTACTTCGGTGAATCTTCGGGAACATATGTAAGCTCGGCCAACGTTGTGGTATCGAGTACACTGCTCTGTGAAAGTGCGACCGCACTGTGTTAGTTCGGGGGATTCCCCCGATAACCCCCGATTCCCCGGGTGCGCGGTCGCGAGACGCGAGAGGGCTGGCTCTACCGCGAGGACCCACGTAACGGGGGCTGTTTTCCGCCCGTCGGTCCCGGCAGGCCCGCCTTCATTTGAGACTGAGGCAGGCCACGCTGACGACTTTCCGAGACCTCGGAGTCACACCAGAGATCGCCGATGCCCTTGAGACTGAGGGCATCATCACACCGTTCCCCATCCAAGAGATGGCACTCCCGCTCGCTCTGAGCGGCCAGGACCTCATCGGTCAGGCACGCACGGGCACGGGAAAGACCTACGCGTTCGGCATCGCCATGCTGCAGAGCATCGGCAAGCCGCGCAAAAACCGCAAGAAGCCCCGCGGGCTGGTCGTCGTACCGACCCGCGAGCTGGCCACGCAGGTCAGCGAAGACCTGGTCACCGCCGCGGGCAAGCTCGGCTCCCGAGTTCTGACCGTGTACGGCGGCCGGGCATACGAGCCGCAGATCGAGGCGCTCAAGGCCGGGGTCGACGTCATCGTCGGCACCCCCGGCCGCCTGCTCGACCTGGTCAAGCAGAAGCACCTCGACCTGAGCCAGGTCACCAGCTTCGTTCTCGACGAGGCCGACCGGATGATGGACCTGGGTTTCTTGCCCGACATCGAGCGGATCTTCAAGCTGATCCCCGCGGAGCGGCAGACGATGTTGTTCTCGGCCACCATGCCGGGCGAGATCGTCGCGCTGTCGCGGAAATACCTCAACCGCCCGACGCACGTACGCGCCGAGCACGAGAACGGCGAGGGCGAGACCACGCCGCTGACGCGCCAGGTCGTCTGGCGTGTCCACCGCATGGACAAGATCGAGATCGTCGGCCGGCTGCTCCAGGCCGACGGCCGCGGGCTCACCATGGTCTTCTGCGAGACCAAGCGGGCCTGCGACATGGTCGCCGAGCAGCTCGACACCCGCGGCTTCGCGGTCGCGGCCGTACACGGCGACCTCGGTCAGGGCCAGCGCGAGCAGGCACTGCGCGCGTTCCGCAACGGCAAGATCGACGTGCTGGTGGCCACCGACGTGGCGGCCCGCGGCATCGACATCGACGACGTCACCCACGTGGTCAACTACGACTGCCCCACCGACGACAAGACCTACGTGCACCGCATCGGCCGTACCGGCCGGGCCGGGCGCACGGGCATCGCGGTCACGTTCGTGGAGTGGGAGGAGCTGACCCGCTGGAAGATGGTCAACCAGATGCTCGGGCTGGACTTCGGTGATCCCGAGGAGACCTACTCCACCTCGCCGCACGTCTACACCGAGCTGAACATCCCCGAGGGCACCAAGGGCGTCCTGCCGCACGCCAACCGCTCGCGCGTGGGGCTGTCGGCCGAGCGCATCGAGGACCTGGGAGAGACCGGCAGGGTGCGCGGGCGTAGCGGCAAGCGCCGTGAAGAGCGCGAAGAGCGCCCTGCCCGTACGCCGCGTCAGCGCCGCCGCACTCGCGGGGGCAGGGAGCTGGCGGAGACCGCCGACGAGAGGCCGGAGGTGGAATTGGTGGACGCCAAGACGGAGGAGACTCCCGCGATCTTCGCTACAGACGAGATCCCGGGTGCCGCCCCCGATCAGAAGCGCACCCGCACGCGCAGGGGTGCGGCTTCGACGGCGATCGAGCAGGCGCTGGCCGAGGCTCCGGAGGCACCGGTCAAGAGCACCCGCTCGCGCCGTGCCGCCGCTCCCGCCGACGCGGCGCCCGCCGCTGTGGTGGAGCCGGCCGACGCCCCCGAGGCGCCGGTACGGAGCACCCGCTCCCGCCGGAGCTCCGCCACGGTCACCACGACCGAGCACGAGCCGATCGAGCAGGCCGCACCGGTGACGGAGCAGCCCGCGACGCAGCGGCCCGTGCGCGAACGACCCGTCCGCGAGCGGACCGCCGAAGAGCGGCCCATGGAGCAGCCCGTGGAGCAGCCCGTCGAACGGCTCGTCGAGGAGCGGCCGGCCCCGGTCGCCGCGCCCGTCGTCGAGTCCGTGCCCGAGCCGAGCTTCCTCGCGACGCCGCCTCCGCCGGTGCGCAAGGAGCCGGAGCGGATCGTCCCGCCCAGCCCGTTCGCGGTGATCTTCCAGTCGCCCGACCTGGCCACGGATGACGACGACATCGCGCCGTCCGCCGCGACCGAGCGTAAGCAGCAGCGCCGCCCATTCCGTGGCGGCGGCGGAAGCGGGGCCGGCGGCAACCGCCGCCGTACCGGCTGACGCAGGCACGAAGAGGCGCGCACCCCATCAGGGTGCGCGCCTTTCACGTTCCAGCGGAGGGATCCGGCGGACAGGCGGGCATCGGGGTCATGGGCGCAGCGAGTGTCGCTGTCAGGCACATGCGACCCCCGGCCCCCGGATCCGGGAACGGGCGTGCGCGCCTCCAGGCGGTCGTGGAGGCCCTCAACGGGCGTCAGGTGTGTCGGGTGGCACTTGAGCGAGCGCCCGGCCGGATGGTGCGCTGTGGCGCCCCTGAGAGCCACACGGGCCCCAGCCCCGCCCCCGGCGCCCCCAGATCCACGGGGCCGCGCATTCCGTACAACTCCCCAGAACTCGCACCAGCGTAATCACCTTGCCGGTGTCGAGGCGCTGACCTCTGGGTATTGTTGCCCCACGTGAGTACGCCGCGATTCCTCGATCTGCCTCCTGGCGTTGCACCACGAATGATCGAAACGCCACAGGGCACGTTCGCGGCCCTGGAGGCGCTTCCGGTCAGTGGTGTCGTTGAGCGCTGGCCCGCGCTCCTGGTGCCCGGTCTGACCGGCAGCAAGGAGGACTTCATCGCGGTCCTGATGACGCTCGCCCAGTCGGGCCGCACGGTCGTGGCCATCGACCTGCGCGGCCAGTACGAAACGCCGGGCCCCGACGAGCCGGACGCCTACACCTGCGCCGCGCTCGGCGCCGACGTCGACGCGCTCGCCCAGGTCATCGGCGGCGGCGATCCCGTCCATCTGGTGGGCCACTCGTTCGGCGGGCTGGTCGCCAGGGAGGCCGCGATCGACGGCCGCACGAGGTTCGCCTCGTTCACGCTGATGGGGTCGGGCCCCGCGGCCATCGAGGGTCAGCGCGCCAGCAACGGCCGGAAGATCATGGAAGAGGTCCCGGCCCTGGGGCTTGAGCACGTGTGGCAGCACAGGTTCGAGCCCGAGGCACTGGCCAACGACGTCTCCGACGAGATCGTGGAGTTCCTGCGCAAGCGCCTGCTCACCAACTCGCCGATCGGCCTGTCCTGCATGGCCGAGCAGGTGCTGACGATGCACGACCGTACCGACGAGCTGCGCCAGATCGAGGTGCCCACGCTGGTGCTGTACGGCGAGCACGACGACGGATGGCCCCCGGAGGCGCAGTCGGAGATGGCTGCCAGGCTGGGCGCCGAGTGCGTGGTCGTGCCGGGCGCGGTCCACTCCCCCGCCGTCGAGGCCCCGGAGACGACGGCGGCGGCGCTGGTCAGGTTCTGGAACGCGGCCGAGAAGCACTATTTGGACATAAGGTCCAATATAATGTAATCCTTTACTTACTATGCCGAGCATCGAAGAGATCGTCGTCCAGCCACCGCAGAGCGCGACCTGGCAGGTGCACCTCGACCGCTCGATGTGGGTGGGCGGCGTACGCGGCCTGATGCTGCAGGCGCTGCACCCGCTGGCCATGCGCGGCGTCTGGCAGAACTCCAACTTCCAGGAGGACCCGTTCGGGCGCCTGCGCCGCACCGCGGACTTCGTGGGCAGGGTGACGTTCGGCAGCCCCGAGGAGGCCGACGAGATCGGCAGGCGGGTGCGCGGCATCCACAAGGCGTTGCGCGTCCATGATCCCGACACCGGCAGAACGCACCGGGTGGACGACCCCGAGCTGCTGCTGTGGGTCCACTGCGCCGAGGTCTCGTCGTACCTGGAGGTGGCCAGGCGCGGCGGGCTCCCCCTCACCGAGCGCGAGGCCGACCGCTACCTCCACGAGCAGCGCAAGAGCGCCGCGTACGTCGGGCTGCACCCCGAGGACGTGCCCGGCTCCTGCGCGGAGATGACCGCCTACTTCAAGCGGGTACGCCCCAGTCTGCGCGTCACGGAGGAGGCCGCGTCGACCGTGCGGTTCCTGCTGTGGCCGAGGCTGCCGAAGGAGCTGCGGCGGCTGTCGCCGGGCAAGCCCGCCTACTTCCCCTTCGGCGCGCTCTGCTACTACACACTGCCGGACTGGGCCAGGCAGATGTACTGCACACTGCCCGAAGTGCCGCGCGCGACCGTCACGGCGGGCCTGAGGGCGTTCAGGGCCGGTATGAACGCGCTGCCGGAGCCCGTGCACGACCACGCGTTCATGCCGGCCACGCGGGAGATGTTGCGCGCCTCCAGGGAACGCCTGGGCGCGGCGGGCTACGACGTCGGCAAGGGGCTCAGGGGCCTGATCGACCCCCGCCGCTGGCCCGCCGCACTGGCCGCCTGACCGGCACGAGCGCGAACATATCGCCCCGCTCGTTCCACCACCCCGTCCATGACCGCTGTTCCGGCAGCGAAACGTCAGTCCGCGAGCCCGTCCCAGGGCTGGCGTTCGGTGCCGGCGGCCAGGCCCTCCGCGCAGTGGCGGCGGAAGTCGCACCAGGAGCAGATGGGGCCGGGGCTGGGCGCGAGCAGCTCGTCGATCTCGGCCGGCACCGCCGCGGGCCCGACGGGCAGGCGGTCGCCCGTCTTGCGCCGGGACGTGCCGCCGACGACCGCCTTGTAGCGCTCGTCCGCGTCCGCGGCCTCGGTGGCGATCTCCTCCGCGCGCCGCAGGTGGCGGGCGAGGGACTCCTCGGTGTGCCGCCACTCGACGATCTCGCCGGTGGGCAGGTGGTGGAGCTCGACCGTACGGCAGGGCGTGCGCATCATCGTGGAGGCGGCGATGGCGTACGTGGCCAGGGCGAGCGACGACCGCGCGTCATCCTGCGTGAGCGGGCGCCGCCCGGTCTTGTAGTCGACCACGACCAGCTCGTCGCCGCGCCGGTCGAGCCGGTCGATCCGGCCGGACAGGGCGATGACCTTGGTACGGGTGGCGACGGTGCGCTCGACGCCGACCGGCTCGTCCGCCGGATCTAAAGTCGCGACATATCCGGACACGAGGTCTCGGGCCCGGCCCAGCCACCGCCCCGACTGCTCCGCGTCCTTGAACCCCTCGGTGATCCACCCGTTCGTGAGCAGGACGGACGCCGTCAGCGGGGTCCTGCGCTCGTACGGCTCCCGCCACCAGGCGGCCAGCGCGTTGTGCACGCTCGCCCCGACGCTGTTGTGCGCCCAGCCGGGACCCTTGGACGGCTGGGGCCGGTCCAGATAGGTGAACCGGTAGCGGCGGCGGCAGTCGAGCCAGGCGTTCAGCCGCGACGGCGTGCACGAATAGAGCCGCCGCGGCATCCCGTCCAGCGGAAGCTGTGTGGTCATGTCGGAGGAGGCCAAGCCCGCGCTCAGTCGTCGCTCGGGTTGAGCTTGATCCCGGAGAGCTTGGTGCCGTCGGTCAGCGGGCCCTCGGCCTCGTCGCCGGCCTCGGTGCCGACGCGCGTCAGCGAGCCGGACACCCAGTCGTCGAAGTGGGGCTCCAGGTCGCCGATCGTGACCTCGTCACCGTGGACCGACAGCACCCGCGTGTCTCCGGGCAGCGTGAACAGCCGCCCGCCGATCGAGGTGAGCTGGTCGGCCAGTGCGGGGTATTCGCCGCCGAGCTTGCCGGGGCCGTCGGCCTGCAGGGCCTTGCCGGTGAACACGGCCCCCAGCGCCTCGCAGTAGAGCGACACGCCGCCGGGCGAGACGCCGGGCGTCTCCATGACGTCGAGCTGGACGTCGCCCACCTCGAAGATGCCGTCGTCCTCCATGTCGATGTCGGGCCAGGTCTCCGACCAGGTCTCCCGCCAGAGCGGCTTGTCCTTGGGATGCAGGGCGACCACGGCCTCGTCTCTGCTGGCCACCTCGATGGCCGCGCCGACGTGGTCGGGCAGGCCCGCCGTGCAGATGACGGCCAGCACCTCCCGCTCGCCGACCTGCTCCAGGATCTTCTCGGCGTCACGCGCCGGGTCGATGACGATCACTTCGTCGTCGTCGCCCACGATCCAGGTGTTGTTCTCGACCTTGTGCTCGGTGCCGTCGATGTCGACGAGGCCCTCGGTCACCACTCGCTCGATACGCGCTGTCACGCCTCCGAACTCTAGCCCGTCTCCATGAGAGCGCGAATCGCGATCGCGGGACCTAATCCTCGAGCCTGGGCGAGAACGCCCCGAACGGCACGTCGAGATCGTGGTCCCGCACGTCGAGCAGCGACAGCTCGGACAGCGCGATCATGCAGCCGGCGTCGGCCGGCCAGGCGATGGCCCACAGCCAGTTGCCGAGCGCCTCCCCGGCGTAGACCGCCCGGTCGGCGGCCCCGCCCACGCACCACATCGCGGTCGGATGCCCGAGCACCTCGATCTTGGCGTTCGGCGGGCCGGCGTCGAACCCCTCGCCGGGGTCGGGACCGTCCAGCCCCGAGAACGCCGCGCCGAGCCCGATGCCGGGTTCTTCCGCGATGACGAGCAGATCGGCGGGGCCCTCCGTCAGCGACGGCCCGGTCAGGGCCACCACGCTGGCACGGGCGCCGGTGCGCTGATCGCCGACCTCGGCGAAGCCGGTCACCAGCCACCCCGCCGGCAACGGCCAGGGCAGCCACACGGGCACCACGGAGCTCTTGCGCATCGCCTCCAGTGCCTCGCTGGTGGGCGCCCACGGAGGCTGATACGGCAGGACATCACCATGCGTGCCGCAGCGATAGACGCTCGACAACGCGGTCGGCCCGTGAAGCGGGCCGAAGCACCTTGGACAGGTTGGAGCCGCTCTCACACCTACCCACGGTGCTTTCTCCGGTACGGCCACGTCAAGGCCGCTTCCCGTTATCTCGTCGTAATCTTGGCCATGTGCGCGTAAATTGTGTCGGCGCGATCATCTTCGACGCCTCTGACCGGCTCCTTCTCATCCGGCGGGGCCGCCCGCCCGGCGTGGGCCTGTGGTCCGTTCCCGGCGGACGGGTGGAGCCGGGCGAGACGGACGCGATCGCCGTGCGGCGCGAGGTCCTGGAGGAGACCGGGCTGCGCGTCCTGGAGGTGGGCCGCCTGGCCGGCGCCGTGGACCGCCCGGGGCCCGGCGGGATCACGTACGTGATCCGCGACTACCTGGCAGGCGTGTCCCCAGGAGCGCCCGTGGCCGGTGACGACGCCGCCGACGTGCGCTGGTGCGATGTGACCGAGTTGGAGTGCCTGCCGCTCTCTGAGGGCCTGCTGGAGTCACTGACGGACTGGGGCGTGCTGCCCGGACGCGCGGGCGGCGTCGTGTGACACCGCCCGCCTCTCATCGGTTCGAGGTGAGGCTGGAGGTCCACAGGATGAGGTGGTCGGTGTTGTACGTCGTGGACCGGCCGAGCGCCACGACCTCCGACCCCGACACGGCCACGGCCGTCAGCCACTGCATCCCCGGGCCCGCCAGCCGGTCCTTCGTCAGCGCCATCCGGTTCCAGGCCAGACCGTCCTGCGAGGTCCAGGCCGCGCTGTCGCCCTCACCGGGCACGCCGTGCCAGCCGACGGCCACCAGCCCCTCGTCGGCCGCGGCCAGGTCGTACACCGCCGCCGCCTGGTCCGCGGGCAGCCAGGCCGTCTGCCAGGTCACGCCGTCGTCGTCCGAGACAGCGGCGAAGGCGCGGCGGGAGCCGTCCGTCAGGGCGGTTCCGATGGCCACCAGCTTGTCCTGGTAGGTCGTGACCCGGCGGAGCCCGGCCGAGTCGGCCTCCTGGGGGGCGACGCGCTTGCGTGCGCTCCAGTTCACGCCGTCCTCGGAGTACCAGACCGTGCTGGTCTCCTGGTCGCCGCTCCCTGAGCCGCCCACGGCCACGTACCCGTCCCCGCTGGCGATCACGTCGTGGATGCGCACCCCCGCGCCGTCCTGCGGCAGCTTCTTCGACCTGGTGAACTTGCGCAGGTCGGGGGTGAACCACATGGCGGCGCTCGCCGCGCCCGACGCGTCCCTGGACTCGCCGGCCAGGACGTAGCCCTCCTTGCCCGCCGCCACCACGTGGGTCTCCAGGTACGGCCGGCTGGCGTCGCGGGCCAGGTCGCCGGAGACGTTCACCCTGCGCCAGGCCTCACCGTCCTCCGAGGTGACCAGGAGGGGGTCGGTGACGGCCACGTTCGTCTCGGTGCCGCCGACGGCCAGCCAGCCGCGGCCGCCGTGCGCCACGTCCTCCAGCGTCTGCCTGCCGGGGCCGCCGAGGCTCATGGACTTCCAGCTCTGCCAGTTCTTGATCGTCCACAGGCCCGCGTCGCCGGAGGCCGAGCCGACGGCGACGTACCTGCCGCCGAAGCTGGCCAGGCTGGTGGTCTCGCGCGCGATCCTGGTCAGGCCCTCGACCCCGGCGAGCTGGACGCGGGACACCGAGCCGCGCGACGGCGCGGTCATGAGCACGAGCTGGTTGTCCACGTCGGAGGCCGCCTGGTCGCCGCCGGCGAACAGGGTGCCGCCGTCGGAGATCGTGAACCCGCGCAGCGTCGCCCCCCGCAGGTCGCCGAGGTCGGCCCGCTTGGCCCAGCCGCTGCCGTCCGTGCTGGTCAGCACCGAGTACTTGGTGAGCCCGGCCTGCGCGATCGCCGCGACGCCCGACTGGTAGGAGATCAGCGACTCCACGCCGCGGCTGTCGCCGCTGAGGCCGCCGATGGAGCCGCACTGCGACCACTGCGCGCCGGTCGGCGAGCAGTAGACGCGTACGTCGCCCGAGACCGTCCGGTGCTGCGTCGGCACCAGCACGAACCGCTTGGGCAGCACGCCCAGCGTCCCGGCGCGCGGCACGGCCTCAGGGAGCTGGAAGCCGGTGGCCTGCCAGGTGCGTCCGCCGTCGGCCGATCGCAGCACCCGCGAACCCTCGCCTTCCGCGGGTTGCCCGATGGCCACGACGGTGTCGCCCTTGGCGACGACCGCCTTGATCTCCCGTACTTCCAGCCCCCTGGTCTCGACGCGCTCCCAGGTGCTGCCGTCCGCCGAGCGCCAGGCGGCCGGTCCCGAGCCGCCGTCGTCCCCGGTCGTCCGGCCCACCGCGACGAAGCCTGAGCTCGTCCGCGCGATGTCCTCGATGTGGTCGCCGTCCTTGAACGCGGCCAGCCCGGCCGCCGGCACGGTCGCCCAGCTGTAGCCGTCGGTGCTGGTCCACAGGCCGCGCTCGCCCGACCCGCCGTCGCCGCCGCTGGCCAGCCACTTGCCGCCGCCCCCGACCACCCGCTGCACCGTGGACGTGGAGGCGCCGTTCACCTGGCCGAGCTGCCAGTTCTTGCCTCCGTCAGGCGAGAACAGGAACAGCGGGCGCGGCGTCGGGCTCGTGGTGTCGCTGCCCACCGCCACGACCGCGCGGCCCACCGAGGTCATGTCGTTGAGCTTCTGGTTGGTGCCGTCGCCTGCGGCCTGGACGGTGAACAGGTCGTCGCCCGAGCGTCCCGTGCCCGCCGCCAGGCGCAGCCCCGGGCTCTCCTCGCTGCCCCACTGCCACACCAGCACGCCGGTGGCCACCAGGAGCGCCAGGGCCAGGGTGATGACGATCGGGATCGCCCTGCTGCCCCGGCGTACGGGGCTGGACCTGCGCACGGCGGCGGGGGCGGGGCCTCTGTGGTGCCTGCCGCTCGACCCTCCCGGGCTGGGCGGGCCGTTGGCGACCAGGAGATCCGGCCGCGTGGGGCGACCGGCCGGGGGGCGTCCGACGCGGCGGACGCCGGGCTCGTCCTGCGCGGCCGGCTCGTCTTCCTCGTCCTCTTCCTCGAACGCGTCCTGCACCGGTGGCTCGTCAGGCTCGTCGGCGCCCTTCTCGATCGGGTACACGAGGCGGTACGGCGCCGTACTGACCTCCCGCCGGGGCGGATCGTCGTCCCGCACCGGCTCCGGCTCCTGCTGAGGCTCGGGCTCGGGCTCGGGCTCGGGCAGAGGCTCCGGTCGCTCAGGCTCAGGTCGTTCCGGTACGGGGATGCTCCCGAGCGGGGTGCCCGCGACGAGCTTGTCGGGCCGGTTGACGATGCGGCGGGGACGGCGGCGCGACTCGGCCTCGGGTTCCGCTGTCGGCGAACTGTACGGCCTGCGCCCCTTGGGCGGCTCCTGCGGCTCGTCGTCCGGGATGGGAGCGGAGAACGGCGGCATGCCCCAAGGGGAGGTCAGAGGTAATCCGCGAGCCCGGCCATCCGTCGGACCGGGCGGGGAATGCCTGATCCTGGGCTCTTGGGAAGAATCCGAAGAATGCGGTTCAGACGTGCCCTCGGAATGCGGGTCGTCGTCACCCTGCGGTCGCCGTGGCGGTTCGCTGGGGCCGGAGGCCACGCGCCGTACCTCCTAGTCGAACTCGTCGTACTGGTGGAACTCGTCGAATCTGACCTGGTCAACCGGATTGCGTGAGCGGACGGTAAGTGAATGGTCGCGACGTGCGGACCGTTCCAGGAACGCCGGCCGCCTTTGTGCGCTCTTTTCGATCCTCATACGTCTACCGGACGAAGTATCACACGCGCCTACTACTACCCCGTCGAGCCGAAACGATCACCTCCGGGAAACCCTCGCCGTTCCCCCACAGCATCCAGAGCAGCATGCCTGAGCCAGAATTACGAGACCTCTCTAGCGAGATTCACCACACCTTCCGCCTGATTTATCCCGAAACAGTCTCTATTGACCGCTTTTTCGCTAGATACAACACACCAAACGCATACACCCCGAGCTGCACCACGGTCCCCGTCAAGGCCTCCCACGGCACCGGCACCTTCCCCTGGTCCAGAGCGTCCTCCAGCTGCCCCGCCGCGGCGCTCAGCCCGAAGGCCAGCAGGTTGTTCATGACGTGCAGCGCGATCGGCGCCTCCAGCCCCCCGGTGCGCACGGCCAGGAAACCCATGACGGCCCCGAAGGAGAACACGTCGATCAGGCCCACCCACGAATACCCGTGCAGCGACGCGAACAGCGCGGACCCGATGAGGATGGCCCAGATCGGATTGCGGATGTGCACGCCGAAGGCCTGCAGGAACCAGCCGCGGAAGGCGTACTCCTCGGCCGCCGCCTGGAACGGCACCAGCAGCACGATCACGATGAGCGCCGGCAGGAAGCGTCCCCACCCGACCCACCCGAAGATGTCGTTGTCCTGACCCGACAGGGACAGGGCGACGAGCTGCGTGCCCTGCCCGAGCACCAGCGCCAGCACCGCCAGCCCGACGCAGCGCAGCAGCCACGACCAGCGCAGCCGCCCGGCCACCGACGAGAGCGTGCCCGGCCTGCGCCGCTGGACGAGCGCCGTCGTGCCGAACACCAGCGGCAGCACGGGCACGATCGACAGCAGCACCACGACCAGCCCGAACACCGGGTCGCCGAAGAGCGCGCCCGCCGGGTCCAGCGGCGCGGAGATGCCGAGCAGCGAGGCCAGCACCAGGCCCGCGTAGACGACGACCACGCCGATCACGAAGAACCCGACGGCGATGATCAGCGTGCCGACGATCACCCGCCAGGGACGCGCGCCCGGGATCCTGGCCAGATGGTCGTAACGCGCCCCGCTCGGCACCGATAGAAACCAGGACGGAGGCTGCGGCTGGTACGGGTACCCCGGCGGCGGTGCACTGGACGGCGGATAAGGCCCTGGATTCTCCTGCATCTATACATTCTGTCCGCCTGGTGCGCATTAGTTCACAGACGGTCCACCCTTTTAGGCGGATGCTCGAAGACGTAGGCATTTCAACCCTGGGAGCAGTCCATGTCAAGGCTGGGACCTGTCATCACCCTCGCGGCGGGAGCAGTGCTCGCCCTGGGGCTCGGTGTCGCCAGCATCACCGCGACACCCGCGGCCCAGAACACGGCCGCCAACACCGCTGCGGAATCACCTCCTGGAGAGGGAACCCCCGCAGAGGAGGAGACCACCGCAGCACCGTCCCCCTCACCCACTCAGACCGAGGCGAAGAAGATCGCCAAGGCCGACTACGGCGGTCGCGTCAAAGGCAACGGCGGCCTCATCGCGATCTCGATCAGGAACGGCAAGGTCGTCGGCTACTTCTGCGACGGCAAGACCGAGGCCTGGTTCAAGGGCAACGAGTCGGAAGGCGACCTGGATCTGACCGGCGTCGCCGACCCCAAGTCCAAGGTGACGGCCGAACTGGGCGGCGGCCAGGCCAAGGGCTGGGTCGCGGTCGGCGGCAAGAAGTGGAGCTTCGTCGCTCCGACGATCGTCAAGCCGTCGGGCCTCTACCGGGCCACCGCGCTCGTCAGAGGCGCCAAGCTCAGGGCCGGCTGGATCCTGGTCAAGAACCCGGCGGGCGGCTACTACCAGGTCGGCACGGCCTTCGTCGGCGAGGACCAGTACGACATCCCCGAGCTGAGCGCCGACCAGCCGACCGCACCCGTGACGGTCGACGAGACCACGGTCTACCCGAAGGACGTCGACGGCTTCATCGAGGAGATGCAATGACCGCCGTACCGCAGCAGTCCCGCAGCGTGACCACGTTGCTCGTGCCGCTGCTTATCGGCGGCCTGGTGGTGGTGGCGCTGGGCGTCTTCGGGCGGGCGCACACGCCCACCGGGTTCGCCGTCGGCGTGGCCGGGTTCTCGGCCGCGCTGCCGATGAAGGTGTGGCTGACGACGGGGGCGTTCGTCCTGGCGATCGTCCAGGTCGTCTCCGCCCTGTCGATGTGGGGCAAGCTCGGGATCACCATCCCGCCGGCCGTGCATCGCTGGTCGGGGCGGCTGGCGTTCATCCTGACGATCCCGGTCGCCTTCCATTGCCTCTACGCACTCGGCCTGCAGTACGACGTGCCGAGGGTGCTCGCGCACTCGCTGCTCGGATGCTTCTTCTACGGCGTGCTGACCGCGAAGCTGCTGGCGCTGCCCAAGAGCGGCACGCCCGGGTGGACGCTGCCCGTGCTCGGCGGGCTGACGTTCACCGCGCTCATCGGGCTCTGGCTGACGTCGTCGTTCTGGTTCTTCACGGCGATCGGCTTCAAGGTGTGAAGCTCTTGGTACGGGCGAGCCCCGCGGCCCGCCCTTTGGCGGCGACGACGAGCGCCATCTTGCGCGAGGCCTCGTCGATCATCTCGTCGCCGAGCATGACCGCGCCGCGCTTCTCCACGGAGGTGTAGTAGTCGTACGCCTCCAGGATGAGCTCGGCGTGGTCATAGTCCTCCTGCGCCGGCGAGAACACCGCGTTGGCCGCGTCGACCTGCGCGGGATGCAGCACCCACTTGCCGTCGTAGCCGAGCGCGGCGGCCCGCCTGGCCACCCGCTCGAAGCCTTCGACGTCCCTGATCTGCAGGTAGGGGCCGTCGATCACCTGGAGGTCGTGCATCCTGGCCGCCATCAGCAACCGCATGAGGATGTAGTGGTAGGCGTCGCCCTCGACGTAGCCGGGCGGCTGCTCGCCGACGACGAGCGTGCGCATGTTGATCGACGCCATGAAGTCCGCCGGGCCGAACACCAGCGTCTCCAGCCGCCTGGACGACCCGGCGATGGCGTCCACGTTGACCAGGCCGCGGGCGTTCTCGATCTGCGCCTCGATGCCGATGCGGCCGACCTCGTACCCCATGGTCCTCTCGATCTGGGTGAGCAGGGTGTCGAGCCAGACGACCTGGGTGGAGTCCTGCACCTTGGGCAGCATCACGCAGTCGACGAGCTCGCCCGCGCTCTCGACGATCTCGATCACGTCCCGGTACGTCCACTGCGTCGTGAGGTCGTTGACCCTGACCACCCGGGTCTTTCCGGACCAATCGCCCTCGCGCAGCGCGGCCACGACGTTCTTGCGCGCCTCCTCCTTGGCCAGCGGCGCGACGGAGTCCTCCAGGTCGAGGAAGACCTCGTCGACGGGCAGCGTCTGGGCCTTCTCCAGGAACCGGGGGTTGCTGCCGGGCACGGCGAGGACGGAACGACGTGATCGCATGCGCACACGCTAACGGCTGCGCCGCCCGATCGTCGGCGGGCCCTCCGCCCGAGCCGGTTCTGTGACTACAGTCTGAGCTGTGAGCGACAACACAGCCCCCATCGAGGAGGGCGCCAAGAAGTCCGGCATCCTCTGGCTCACCCTCGACCGCCCCCGCCTGGCCTGGCACGCCTGGCACGAGGGCGCGATCTACCTGGTGACCGGGGACGGGGAGCAGCCGCTGCCGGGGCTCGACGCGCTCGACCGGGTGCACGTCACCCTGCGCAGCAAGGACAACGGGGCCAGGCTGGTGGAGTTCGAGGCGGCGGTGGCGGTGGTGGACCAGGCCGCGGCGGCCGACGCCGTGGCGGTGCTGGCCAAGGAGCGGCTCAACGCCCCCGACAGCGAGCATCTCACCGAGCGCTGGGCCCGCGACGCCACCGTCCTGCGCCTCACCCCCGAGCGCTGACCGCAGGCCCGCGGCGCGCAGCACGCTGAGTGCTCACGCCGTCGGCGCGGTGGCGCCGACCGCGCGCGCTTCGAGATCCGGCTCCGCCGCCGGGTGCGCGGGCGTGGCGGTGGCGGTCTGGGCGAGGAGCGCGCCCGACAGCACGATCAGGCCGCCCACGATCTGGAACCCGCCGAGCGTCTCGCCGACCAGCGCCCAGGCCACGACCGCGCCGCCGATGACCTCCAGGGACGCCACGGTCGCGCCGACCGCGGCCGACAGCCGCCGCACGGCGTTCACCCCCAGGATGTACGCAACCACGGTGGCGACCAGCACCATCCACAGGTATGCCGCCAGCACCGGCAGCGTGCGTCCGCCCTCCGGCGTGGCGGTGACGGTGAAGGCCTCCCAGGGGATGTTCCACGGCTGGGCGAACGGGATCAGCACCAGAGCTGCCCCCGCCATCCCCCAGGCGATGAGGCCGAGCGGGTTCACGTCGTCCCCGAAGCTATCGTTCATCAGGAAATATCCGGCGCAACACGCGCCCGCGAGCAGGCCGAGCAGCAGGCCCAGCGCGTCCAGGCGCAGCCCCTGCCAGGCTTCGACGACGATCGCGAGGCCGGCCACGGCGACGACGGCGCCGACGTACGCGGCCCGTGCGAGCCGTACCTTCCTGACGAGCCGCACCCAGGCCACCACCATCACCGGAGCCATGAACTCCAGCAGCAGCGCCACCCCCACCGGCAGGCGCGTGATCGCCACGAAGTAGAGCGACTGCACCCCCGCCACCGCCATCACCGCATACAGGCCGAAGAACGGCAGCCTGGAGCGCGGGATGCGCAGCGCCTGCGGCCGCACCACGGCCAGCACCGCCACGAGCAGCAGCCCCGCTCCCGCCATCCGCGTCCACACGGCCTCGATCGGCGCCAGGCCCGCTGTGATGAGATATTTCGCCATCGGTCCGGAAAACGCGAAACACCACGAGGACACGAACGCGAGCGCGAGTCCCGCATACCTCATCGCACACCACCTGGGCTGTCATCACCGTTCAGAACGTTTGATACTGACATGTCGGGCATCCGAGGCGCAATGGGGCAGCACTGTTAGCCTGGCCCCGTGCAGATCTTCGTGGCCCGGCTGCCGGGGACCCCGGTCTTCGACCCCGCGGGCGACAAGATCGGCCGCGTCCGTGACGTGGTGGTCGGCCTGCGCATCGGCCGCCGGCCCACCGTGCACGGCCTGGTGGTGGAGGTGCAGCCGCGCCGCCGCGTGTTCCTGCCCATCACGCGAGTACGCCGCATCGAGGCCGGATCCGTGGTCTTCACCGGCCGCCTGAACATGCGCAGGTTCGAGCAGCGCGGCACCGAGACGCTGGTCGTCGGCGAGATGCTGGACCTGGAAGTACGCCTCGCCGACCAGCCCATGACCGTCTACGACGTGGCCATGGCGGAGGTCAAGCCGTCCGCCTGGGAGATCACCAAGGTGGCCCTCTACAAGGGCAGGCGGCGCGAGCCACGGACGGTCGACTGGAGCGCGGTGTCCGGGTTCGACAAGCTGCAGAAGGACCAGGGGGCGGCCGGGCTGATCGCCGCGTTCGAGGCGCTGCGGGCCGCCGACATGGCCAGCGCGCTGCACGAGCTGCCGAGCAAGCGGCGCATCGAGATCGCCCGCGCCCTGAACAACGACCGGCTCGCCGACGTCCTCGAAGAGCTGCCGCCGGACGACCAGATCGACATCCTCGACACCCTGGAGCCGGAGCGCGCGGCCGACGTGCTGGAGGAGATGGGCCCGGACGACGCCGCCGACCTGCTGCACGACCTGCCGGCGGAGCAGGCGGCCAAGCTGCTCGCGCTGATGGAGCCCAGAGAGGCCGCGCCCGTGCGGCGGCTGCTCCCCTACCCCGACGACAGCGCGGGCGGCGTGATGACCAGCGAGCCGGTGATCCTGCCGCCCACCGCCACGGTGGCCGAGGCGCTCGCGCACATCAGGCAGCAGGACCTGACGCCCGCCATCGCCGCCCAGGTCTACGTGACCAGGTCGCCCACGGAGACGCCGACGGGCACGTTCCTGGGCGTCTCCCACTTCCAGCGGCTGCTGCGCGAGCGGCCGTCCACCCAGCTCGGCACCGTGCTCGACCCCTCGATCGACCCGATCAGGCCGAACTTCACGCTGCGCCAGGTGACCTACTACATGGCCAACTACAACCTCGTGGCCGCGCCCGTGGTGGACGGGCTCGGCAGGCTCGTCGGCGCGGTGACCGTCGACGACGTGCTCGACCACCTGCTCCCCGAGGACTGGCGCGCGACGGCCGACGACGGCGACGGCGACGGCGACGGCGACGGCGACGGCGACGGCGACGGCGAGAGCGACGCGGGGATCGACGACCAGGACGGGGGCGACCGTGACGACTGAACGACTGGACCAGCCCAGGGCGCTGCGCCGCTCGCTGCGGCCGCACTACGACCCGGAGGCGTTCGGCCGCCTCTCCGAACGGATCGCCCGTTTCCTCGGCACGGCGCGCTTCATCGTCTACATGACGGTGTTCGTGGCGGTGTGGGTGATCTGGAACATCGTCGCGCCGGGCGGCCTGAAGTTCGACCCCTATCCGTTCATCTTCCTCACGCTGATGCTGTCGCTGCAGGCCAGCTACGCCGCGCCGCTCATCCTGCTGGCGCAGAACCGCCAGGACGACCGCGACCGCATCCAGTACGAGCAGGACCGCGAGACCGCGGAGCGCAACCAGGCCGAGATCGAGTATCTGACGCGCGAGATCGCCGGTCTGCGCATGGCACTGAACGAGGTCGCCACCCGCGACTACCTGCGCTCAGAGCTCGGGCGGCTGCTGGAAGAGCTCAAGGACCGCCGCTGACGCCGCTTCAGGCGGGACCGTCGTTGAGGTCGAGTTTGGCGAGCATTTCGCGGACCTGCCCGATTTCCCCCGTGCCCAGCAGGTCGAGGAACTGGCTCCTGATGCCGCGCAGGTAGGTGGGGGTCGCCTCGGCCAGCCGCGCCGCGCCCGGGTCGGTCAGCACGGCGAACAGCCCCCGCGCGTCGTCCGCGCACGCCTGCCTGGCGACCAGCCCGTCCCGCTGTAAACGGTCGATGAGCCTGGTCAGGCCGCTGCGGGAGAGCAGGACGCGACCGGCCAGATCGTTCATGCGCAGCCGCCGCTCCGGTGCCTCGGCCAGCTGCATGAGCACGTCATACGACGCCAGCGGCAGGTCGTGGGCGACGAGCAGCTCCGCCTCCAGATGGCGGGTGATGCGTACCTGGGCGCGCTGCAGCATCCGCCAGACCGCCAGCTCCTCGACGGTCAAGCCCTCGTCGCGCAGAAGAGTCACGGAGTAACCTTAGGACGTTGTTGCACAGACATCTAACAGCACGGATTAACTCAGCGAGGCCTCCGGTTCATACGATGGAGGGGCATCCTCACTGGCGTCCAGCGCCTGTCACGCATATACCGACAAAGGAGGGACGGCACTCCCTCGTGCCGAGACTTCGATGGCACTAACCCAGGAACAAGTGACGGCCGCCCTCGCCACCGTCATCGACCCCGAGATCCGTCGCCCGATCACGGACCTCGACATGGTCAAGAGCATCGAGATCGCCGCCGACGGTGCGGTGCGCGTAGGGGTGTTCCTCACCGTGGCCGGATGTCCGATGAAGGACACCATCACCCGCGATGTCAAGAACGCCGTCTCCAAGGTCGAAGGTGTCACGGGCGTCCAGATCGAGCTAGACGTCATGAGCACCGAGCAGCGCAAGGTCCTCCAGACCAAGCTGCGCGGCGACCGGGGGCCGGAGAAGGAGATCCCGTTCAACCAGCCGGGCTCGCTCACCCGTGTGTTCGCGGTGGCCAGCGGCAAGGGCGGGGTCGGCAAGTCGTCGGTGACGGTCAACCTGGCCGCGGCGATGGCCTCCAGCGGCCTGAAGGTCGGCATCGTGGACGCCGACATCTACGGCCACAGCATTCCCCGCATGCTCGGCGCCGCCGAACGGCCCACCAAGGTCGAAGACATGATCATGCCGCCGGTGGCGCATGACATCAAGGTCATCTCGGTCGGGATGTTCAAGCCTGAGGGCAACACGCCGGTGGTGTGGCGCGGGCCGATGCTGGACCGGGCGCTGCACCAGTTCCTGGCCGACGTCTACTGGGGCGATCTCGACGTGCTCCTGCTCGACCTGCCGCCCGGCACCGGCGACATCGCCATCTCGGTGGCGCAGCGGCTGCCGTCGGCGGAGATCCTGGTCGTGACCACGCCGCAGATGGCCGCGGCGGAGGTGGCCGAGCGGGCCGGCTCGATCGCGGCCCAGACGCATCAGCAGATCGCCGGCGTCATCGAGAACATGGCGTGGCTGCCCTGCCCGCACTGTGACGAGCGGATCGCCGTGTTCGGCGAGGGCGGCGGCCAGACGGTCGCCGACGCGCTGACCCGGACGCTCGGGACTCGCGTGCCCCTGCTCGGCCAGGTGCCCATCGACCTGCGCCTGCGCGAGGGCAGCGACGAGGGCAAGCCCTTGGTCCTCACGGAGCCCGACTCGCCCGCGGCGGCCGAGCTGCGGAGGATCGCGAGCGGGCTCAGCAAGCGCTCGTCCAGCCTGAAGGGACTCCACCTCAACCTCTCCCCCAACCGCGGCTGACCACCCTCCCACCCAGGCCCGCTCGTTCACACGAGCGGGCCTTTCCCATGCGCCCGCCACGCGCCCGTGATGCGCCTGCCATGCGTCGAGAGCCGTCGGCTGCACGCCCGCGCCGGAGGGCGTCCCGAGCCTGCCGACCGCGCTTGGGCCCGAAGGCGTCCCGAGCCGCTGGCTGCATGCCTCCGGCGGAAGTGTCCCAAGCCCGTCGGCCGCCGCGCCTGCGCCCGAAGATGTCCTGGTCCCGAGCCTGTCGGCTGTCGCGCCTGCGCCCAGGAGCCGCCTTGGAACGCGTCCGGCCGTCACGCCTTCGCCTGGTCGAGGGACGGGCCGGCCGTGCGGGCAGGGCCGTCTGGACGGACCGGGCGGTCCGTCGGGGATGCCGGTGATCGTCACCCCCAGGGGGTGGCCACCCGGTGTGGTGCGTCCGGAGCCTGCCTGGATGGCGTGTGAGGGCCTGTCAGGTGGCTTCGGCGTCGTAGGGCGGCAATTCGCCGTAGCCGAGCTCGTCCACCGGCTCAGGCGTGTACGGGGCCGTGCTGGCGGTCTCCAGCTCGTCCGGCTTCTTGTTCCAGTCCTCCTCGACGTCGTCGAGGAGGTGCTTACGGACGAAAGTCCGTGGATTGAGATCGGCGGGATCGAAGTTGGAGAACTCCGGGCCCAGCCCGGCCCGCAGGTCGTCGCGTGCGTTGTTCGCCATCCTGCGCAGGTTGCGCAGCGTCTTGCCGGCCTGTGAAGCGGCCTGAGGCAGCTTTTCGGGACCGAAGACGAGCAACGCGATAACGACCAGCGCCCCGATCTCCGCCCACCCGAGTCCGAACACCGTGCACTCCTACCGCAGTCCAACTACTCCGAGGACAACCCCGGCCTATCCACAGACTAAGGGCTCCAAGGGGTAGGTCGGTCGTCCCCCCTGGCTCATCTTCAGCGCCGATCCCGCCCACCCAGCCCAGGAACGCCGCTGCGATCCGGCCATCCGCCCGCCCGCGACCCCCCGCATCAGGGCTCGTAAGCACCAGAAGCCCACCGCCCACCACCCAGATGGCCGGGCGGGGCCGTGACGGCGGGTGCGCGGGGAGGCCGGTAAGCGTCTCCCTGGAAGGCGGGCCACCCGGTGCGGCGGGTGGTGCCCACCGTGCGCAGCCGTAAAGGACGGGTTGCGGTTGACCGTGCGCAGCCGTAAAAGACGGGATCAAGATGGAGTGGGGGTGGGCTCGTCGTCGGCTACGACGGTGAGAGTCGCGGTGCGTTCCTGGCCGGCGCGTTGGTACTTGATGGTGATCTTGGCGCCCGGTGCCTTGCTGCGGATCAGGGCGATCAGCTCGTTCCCGTCCTGCAGCGTCAGCCCGTCCATCTCCAGGATCACGTCGCCGGCCTTCAGCCCCGCCTTGTCCGCGGGCCCGTTGACGTCCACCGGCTGCTGGCCGCCCGCCGGCTCGGAGGCGATCCGCACCCCCTGGCCCTTGTAGTCCTTGTCCAGGACGATGCCGATCTTGGGCCGCTTGGCCTTGCCGGTGGTGATGAGCTCTTCCGCCACCCGCCGCGTCTGGTTGACCGGGATCGCGAAGCCCAGGCCGATGCTGCCGCTCTGGCTGGTCACCGAACGGCTGAGCGTGGCGATCGCCGAGTTCACCCCGACGACCTCGCCCTTGCCGTTCACCAGCGGGCCGCCGGAGTTGCCCGGGTTGATGGCCGCGTCGGTCTGGATGGCGCTGATGTAGGCGGGCTCCTCGGCGCTCGTTCCCGTGTCGTCGCCCGCGATCACCGGGCGGTTGAGCGAGCTGACGATGCCGGTCGTGACCGTGCCCGTCAGGCCCAGCGGGGACCCGATCGCGATGACCGGGTCGCCGACCACGACCTGGTCGGAGTTGCCCAGGGTGATCTCCGGCGTCCCGAACGTCTCCTCCGGCTTGACCACGGCCAGGTCCGAGCCCGGGTCACGGCCGACGATGCGGGCCGAGGTGGTCTTCCGGTTGTTGAACATGATCCGGATCTCGCCGCCCTTGGCGGCCAGGGCGACCACGTGGTTGTTCGTGACCACGTAGCCGTTCTTGATCAGGAAGCCGGAGCCCGACGCGCCTTCGGTGTTGGAGCCGTTGCCGACCTCCAGGGAGACCACGCTGGGCAGCACCCGCGAGGCCACGCCGGCCACCGAGTCGGGCGCCCGGTTCGTCGCGCCCGTCGGCAGGGGGCCGAGGCTGTAGGAGGGGTCGTTGGCGCTGCTCGGCTTGGTCAGCAGGTAGGTGCCGACGCTGCCCAGCGTCGAGGCCGCCAGCGCGATGACCGCGGCGATCGCGATCAGGGCTCCGGTGCCCGGTCCGCGCCTCGCCCCGGCGCCCTGAGCGCCGGGCGGCGGCGGTGGCGCCCAGGTCGAGCCCATGCCGAGGGCCCGCGGAGGCGGCGGAGGCGTGCCGCCGTAGGAAGGCGGACCACCGAAAGGCGGGCCTTCGTACGGTCGTGCGCCGCCGCCGTCGGGCGGGCCGAACGACGGGCTGTCGTAGGAGCGCGTCCCGTTGTCCGGGGAACCGAACAGCGGGCTGTCGTAAGAGCGCGTTCCGTTGTCCGGAGAGCCGAACGAGCGGCCCTCGAAGGAACGGGCGTCCGGCGGGCCGAACGAGGGGCTCTCCTGAGGACGACCGTCCGGCGGGCCGAACGTGGGGCTGTCGTAGGAGCGAGTCTCCGGCGGAGGGCTCTCGTAGGAGCGCGTCTCTGGCGGGCCGAACGAGGGACTGTCGTAGGAGGGGGTCTCCGGCGGCCCGAAGGACGGGCTCTCGTAGGGGCGCGCGCCCGCGTCGAACGCGGGGGCGCCGTAAGAAGGTCCGCTCTCTTGGGACCCGCCGTAGGAAGGTCCGCTCTCTTGAGGCGCGCCGTAGGAAGGCCCGCTCTCGGGCGACGACCCCCCGTAAGAAGGCCCGCTCTCCTTCGACCCCCCGTACGAGGGGCCGCTGTCAGCCGAGCGATTCTCGTACGGCTGAGCCGGGCGGCTCTCGTACGGCGGAGTGCCGATGACCTCATGGCGGCCCGACGGGTCGCCCCATGAGCCGCCGAACGAGGCGGGCGGCTCCGGCCGCCTCCCCTGCTGGTCCGGCGAGTCGTCCGCGGGCAGGAAGTCCGGCCGCCCCTGTGGCTCGGGGTAGTCCGACGTCGTGCGTCCTTCGGTGGGGCGCGTCTCGTCGGTCATCTAAGTCTCACCACTCCTTGGCTCGGCCACCGCAATCCTGGCTCTTACGGCATACGAGGGTCATAAAGCATTTGTCAGGAATCGTTGGTGACAAATCCCGAACCCAGATCGTATGCCCCGCGCGCCGTGGACTACGCCAACCCGAGTATGCCGGGCATATCCGGGCGTCAAGGTGTGGCGGTCGAAGGAGCGTTCGTCGGCGAGTTACGAGCCTGCTGGAACAGCTCCACCGGCGGCGCCGGGTTGCTCTGTCCCACGCCGCTGGCGGCGAAGAACGTGCCGAGCGCGACGGCCGCGGAGACCACGCCGACCGCGACGTAGGCCGAGCGCCTCCTACCGCCCCTGCCAGGGCCCGAGACCCCACCGGTGGCGGCCCTGCGCGGGCGGTTGTCCAGCGGAGCGATGCTGTGGGGGCCAGGGATGGGCACGCCCCCGAACGTACGCGAGGGGAAAGGGCGCTCCCTCGGCGGCAGCGGCCCGCCCGGCTCCGCCATCCGGAGCAGAGACATGGTCAGGTCGGCCGGCATCGCAGGACCGTCGAGCGAGCGCAGGCGCGACTTCAGCGCCCGCATCGACTCGACTTCATGCCTGCAGTCAGCACAGAAGGTCAGATGGGCCAGCGCGCGATCGCGTTCGGTGTGGTTGAGCTCACCGTCCACGAGCGCGGACACGCGTTCTCCAAGATGGGCCATATCAGACTTCCTCCCCACGGATAACGGTCGGGGGGAGTTGAGAATTACGGGGGGCCCGATGGTCGAGCGCCTCCCGCAACTGCGCCCGGCCACGGTGAATACGGCTTCGGACCGTACCCAGCTTGACGCCGAGTGTGGCCGCGATCTCCTCATAGGACAGGCCCTCGATGTCACACAGCACGATCGCGGCCCGGAACTCCGGGGCGAGCGCGTCGAGGGCGGCCTGGATGTCGGGCTCAAGGTGGGCGTCGTCGAACGCCTGCGCCGGCGACGGCTCGCGGCCACGCAGCCGCTCGGCGGCGTCGTCGGCCAGCCCCTCGAACCTGATGCGCTGCTTACGGCGCGCCATGTCGAGGAACAAGTTCGTCGTGATCCGGTGCAACCACCCCTCGAACGTGCCAGGGGTGTAGCTCGACAGCGACCTGAAAACCCGGACAAAGACCTCCTGTGTGAGGTCTTCGGCATCGTGGACATTGCCGGTCAACCGGTATGCCAGTCGATACACGCGTGCGGAATGAGTCCGCACCACTTCCTCCCACGTGGGAGGCGTCCAGTCAGACGACACGGGAGTATCCGTCTGGTGGTCGCTTTCGTCCACCAGAACTCCTCTCTCTGGGACCACCGCTACCGCCATAGTGCCTGGTTTCGTCCCTTCGTGCGCACTGCCTGCCTTCCGGACCGGCAAAGCCCGTTTAAACCTGCAACGCCTTGGGACCCGCCTGAGTTCCCGTCCCGGCGTGTCTCCCCTAGGCTGCGATCGGTGCCAATCACGTCTATGACCTTCTGCGGCAATCGCACGAAAGTGGGGGGAGGAGGCCGATGACCAGTCCGGTAGAGGCCACTCTGGCCTATGCGGAGCAGTTTCATCATGAGGATGAAATCCTGCACGTGGCGCGGCAGCGCGGGCTGGAGATGGGGGCCACGCCCATCCTTCCCGGGGGCGGGGCGGCGCTCTGTTTCCTCGCCACCGCCGTCAACGCCAAGTCCGTGGTCGAGGTCGGCACGGGGTGCGGCGTCTCGGGTCTGTGGCTGCTGCGCGGCATGCGGCCGGACGGGACGCTGACGAGCGTCGACGTCGAGCCCGAGCACCAGCGGCTGGCCAGGCAGGCGTTCGCGGAGGCCGGGTTCTCCGGCGGGCGCGTGCGGCTCATCTCCGGCCGGGCGCTCGACGTGCTGCCGCGGCTGTCGGACGGCGGCTACGACATGGTGTTCGCCGACGGCGCCAAGCAGGAGTACGCCGACTACCTCGCCGAGGCGGTCCGCCTGCTCCGCGTGGGCGGCATCGTGGCGTTCGGCAACATGCTGTGGCGCGACCGGGTGGCCGACCCCGCGCAGCGCGACGCGGACACGGTGGCGCTGCGCGAGGTGGGCAAGCTGGTGCAGTCGGACGACCGCCTGCGCTCGGTGCTCATCCCGCTGGGCGACGGCCTGCTCGCCGCCATCAAGATCGCTAAATAGGCCGGCACCCCGGCGTGGCGCGCCGGCGGCGTGCCACGCCCCTTGCGCGCTACGCCCGGGTGAGCCAGTCAAGCAGCAGGCGCACGCCGAACCCCGTCGCGCCCTTGGTCAGCGCGCCGTCGTCCACCGTGCTGCGCCCGACCCCGGCGATGTCGAGGTGCGCCCACGACCGCCGCCCGGCGAACTCCCGCAGGAACAGCGCCGCCGTGATCGACCCCGCCCCGAACCTGGATCCGGACTCGACGTTGGCCAGGTCCGCGATCGACGACTCCAGCGCGGGCGTGTAGTCCTCGACCAGCGGCATCCGCCACAGCCGGTCGTCACTGGCCTGCCCCGCGTCCACGAGCTGCTTGGCCAGCACGTCGTCGGAGGAGTAAACGGCCCCGACGTTGCGGCCGAGCGCCACGGTGATCGCCCCGGTGAGGGTGGCGATGTCCACGACCACGTCGGGGTCGAGGACGGCGTCGGCGTAGGCGAGCGCGTCGGCCAGCACCAGCCGACCCTCGGCGTCGGTGTTGAGCACCTCCACCGTGCGCCCGCCGTAGTGCTTGATGACGTCGCTGGGCCGCTGGGACGTGCCGGACGGCATGTTCTCGGCGGCGGCGACCAGCCCGGTGACCCGGACGGGCGCGCCCATCGCGGCCAGCGCGCCGATCACGGCGATCACGACGGCGCCGCCCGCCATGTCGGTCTTCTGGGTCTTCATGTTCTCGGTCGGCTTGAGCGACAGCCCGCCCGAGTCGAACGTGATGCCCTTGCCCACCAGCACCACGTGCCGCTCGGCCGGCTCGGCGGGGGTGTAGCTGAGCTGGATGAGCCTGGGCGGGCTGACCGAGCCCTGGCCGACGGCCAGGATGCCGCCGAACCCGTCGGCCTGGAGCTGCTCCTCGTCCCACACGCGTACGGGGACGCCCTGCTCGGCGGCCCGCTCGGCGAGCCAGGCGGGGTTCTTGACGGAGGATGGCGTGTTGGACAGGTCGCGGGCGAGCGCCACGGCCTGCGCGAACGTCTGCCCGCGCCGTACGGCCTCCTCGCCCGCGCCCACGAGCGCCAGCGCCCGCACGGGCTTCTTGCCCTCTTTGCCGATCTTGAACGAGTACGCCGCCAGCAACGCCGACTCGGCGAACGCCGCCATGTCGCCGTCGGGGGCCACCACGGTCAGCGTGTCGCGGCCCTTGGCCCGGCGGCTGAGCATGGCGGCGGCCTTGCGCAGGGCCCGCGGCGAGCCGTCGCCGATGCCGTAGAGCAGCACACGCCCCACGCCACCGGCCAGGGCCACGGGGATCTCGATGATCTCCCCGGCCTCCCCCTTGGCCTCGTAGTGGGCCAGCAGGTCGGACACCGGCAGGTGGAGCTCGACCGCGTGAGCGGGGCTCAGGTCAGAGGCGTAGGGGACGGCCAGCAACTCGGCGTCATCGGGAACCTCGGCGACCACCGACACAGTGGTCTCAATCGGCACGAAATTTCTCCTCGAACGTCAGCGACCCTGGCGCCGGACTACGCCAGGGTCGTGGATCAGGTTTCTCTCGGGAGCTCTCAGCCGACGACGTTCTTCAACGCCTCGCCGAGCGCCTTTGCCTCGTCGGCGGAAATCTCCACGACGAGCCGGCCGCCACCCTCCAGAGGGACCCGCATGACAATGCCGCGCCCTTCCTTGGTGACCTCGAGCGGACCATCGCCGGTCCGCGGCTTCATCGCCGCCATGCGTGCATCCCTTCCTGCCTTGGGCTCCCGCGGCCCGCGATTCCGACCGCCCCGGAGGGTGGTCGGCGCATTCACGTCTTCTGTGATGTCCTATTCTCCCGCATCGAGAGCCCTCATGGGTAACGATCTCCTCCCAGAATGCGTTGTCGAGGCAGGCGATGACGTCCAAACTGGACCTCGTGCACGCTCGCGCCGCTCTCTTCGATCTCTATGGAGACCACCTGCGTTCGCGCGGTGGGCAGGCGTCCGTCGCTGCCCTGGTCCGCCTCATGAAACCCCTGGAAATAGCCGCTCCGGCCGTGCGGACGGCGGTTTCCCGCATGGTCAGGCAGGGGTGGCTGCGACCGATCAAGCTCCCTCACGGAGCCGGCTACGTGGTCACGCCCAAGTGCGTCAGGCGCCTTGATGAGGCCGCACTGAGAATTTACCGAGCCGGAACACTGACCTGGCACGGCCGTTGGCACCTGATCGTCTTCGAGCCGGTCAAGGAGCGACCACGGAGGGAGCGGCTCAGAGCGGACCTGACATTCCTCGGCTACGCGTCCTTGTCAGAGACGACCTGGATCGGGCCGCGCTCGTCCATCGAGCTGGACAATCTACTCGAAGGCGAAGGGGTGCGGGCCGACAGGTTCGACGCGGCGCTGGAGGGTGACCCGCGCGAGCTGGTCGCCCGGGCGTGGGATCTGCAGGCCATCGGCGAGGCGTACGAGCACTGGCACGCCGAGGCTGTCACGCTGATCAGCACGCTGCCCGAATCGGCGCCGGCCGACCAGGTGTTCGCCACCAGGAGCAGGCTCGTGCACGGCTGGCGCAACTTCCTGTTCCGCGACCCGGGGCTGCCGCCCGAGCTGCTGCCCGCGGGCTGGCCGGGCGAGAAGGCCAGGGCCTACTTCGAGCAGGAAGCCGGCCGGCTGCTGCCCGCGGCCGCCGCGTTCGTCGACAGGGAGTTGCCTTGATCCGCTATGACGTGGCCGACGCCGTCGCCACCATCACGCTCGACCGCCCCGACGCGATGAACTCGCTCACCGCCGAGACCAAGGACGCCCTGCTCGGCGCGCTGCGCCGCGCGGCGGGCGACCCGGCGGTCCGGGCCGTGCTGCTCACCGGCTCAGGACGGGCCTTCTGCGCGGGCCAGGACCTGCACCAGCACGCCGGCAATCTGGAGGCGGGCCGCGGCCTGGCCAACACCGTCCGCGAGCACTACAACCCGATCGTGGAGCTGCTCACCACCATGGCCAAGCCGGTGGTGGCCGCGGTCAACGGCGTCGCCGCGGGTGCGGGCGCCTCCCTGGCCTTCGCCTGCGACCTGCGGATCGCCTCGGAGCAGGCCAAGTTCGCGCTGGCGTTCTCCGGCATCGGGCTGGCCCCCGACTCGGGCGCGTCGTGGACGCTGCAACGCCTGATCGGCCAGGGCCGCGCCGCCGAGCTGATGCTGCTCGGCGAGCCGCTCGGCGCGGCCCGCGCGCTGGAGCTGGGCCTGGTCACGCGCGTGGTCCCCGCCGACGACCTGCTCAAGACCGCCCAGGAGCTCGCGGTACGCCTCGCGCAGGGGCCGACCCTGGCCTACGCCGCCACCAAGCGGGCGCTGGCCTACGCCGCGACCCACTCGCTGCCCGACTCGCTGGCCATGGAGGCCGACCTTCAGGACGAATGCGTGGCCACCCAGGACCATCTGCACGCGACCCGAGCTTTTCTCGCGAAAGAACGCCCGGTCTTCAACGCGGAGTAACCGCACGGGCACGCTTCCGTTAGGATATTCCTAGCGTCATGGAGCACTCCGACGCCTCGCGCGCGCCTGCCCCCGACGGGTTCGACGCCCTCCGTGCCACCGCCGTTGATCTGCTCACCGGTGGCGGCATCGACGTCTCCGACCCCGCCTACGCCCGGCCGCTGGCCGCGCTGAGCGAGACGGCGGCGACCTGGCTGACCGCGATGACGCCGGCAGCGGCGCCGGCCGTGCTCTGGCCGGACCTCGCGCTCGAAGGGCGTCCTGGCAACGTCACCGGCAGCCACGCCCGCCTGCGGCTCATCGCCACCGCCTGGGCCACGCCGGGCACCGCGCAGCACGGCGACGACTCCGTGCCCGCCCGGGTGGTGGCCGCGCTGGACCTGCTCCACGAGCACCATTACAACGAGCGACTCCCCGAGACGGGCAACTGGTGGTTCTGGGAGATCGGCACGCCCGCCGAGCTGAGCCGCACCTGCGTGCTGCTGGGCGATCGGCTCGACGCCGGCAGGCTCGGGGCGTACCTGGCGGCGATCGACCGGTTCTGCCCCGACGCCGACCGCAGGGCGGGCTATCCGGAGGCGAGCGAGAGCGGCGCGAACCGGGCCGACAAGGCGGCCATCGTCGCCTTCCGCGGCGTGGCCGGGCGCAGCGCGGAGAAGCTGGCGCTGGCCCGCGACGGCCTGTCCGACGTGCGCGACGGCGGGCGCAACAGCGTGTTCGGGTACGTGAGCTCGGGTGACGGCTTCTACCGCGACGGGTCGTTCATCCAGCACGGCGACGTGGCCTACACGGGCTCGTACGGCCTGTCCCTGCTCACCGCCGTCTCCCAGACGCTGGCGCTGCTGAGCGGGTCGGCGTGGGAGGTGACCGACCCCGGGCGGCAGGTGGTGCTGGACGCGGTCGAGCGGTCGTTCGCCCCGTTCGTCCACGACGGGCTGCTGATGGACACGGTCAGGGGGCGGGCGGCCACGCGGCAGGCGTTCTCCGACAGCGTGGCGGGGCACGGCGTGATCGGGGCCGTGCTGCTGCTCGCGCAGGGCGCGCCGGAGCCGTACCGGAGCCGGTTCAGGGGGCTGGCCAAGGGCTGGATCGAGCGCGGCAAGCGCCGCCCCTACCTGGAGCACGCGGACGTGCGGGAGACACGGCTGGCGATCGGGGCCTTGGACGACAAGACGGTCGAGGCCGCCCCGGGGCCCATCGGGCTCTTCGTGTTCCCCTCGATGGACCGGGTGGTTCACCGGCGGCCCGGCTGGTCCTACGCGGTCAGCATGTCGTCGCGGCGGATCGCCGCCTACGAGGCGATCAACGGCGAGAACCTGCACGGCTGGTACACCGGTGACGGCATGACCTACCTCTACAACGACGACCTCGCCCAGTTCGGCGCGGACTTCTGGCCCACGGTGAACCCGTACCGGCTGCCTGGGGTCACGGCCGACACCCGGGTGCGGGAGGACCTGTCCTTCCGCGCCTACCGCCCGGAGAACGCGTGCGCGGGCGGCGCGGTGCTCGAAGACCAGTACGGCGTCGCCGCCATGGAGCTGATCGGCGACGGCACGAGCCTGCGGGCGCGCAAGTCGTGGTTCTTCCTGGAGCGGGCGGTGGTGGCCCTGGGCAGCGGCATCAACGCCTCCGACGGCCGCACGGTCGAGACCGTGGTGGAGAACAGGGCCACGGACGCGACGCCGTACATAGGGGACGGCTGGGCGCATCTGGCCGGCGTGGGCGGTTACGTGCTGGAGGACGCGCGGACCCACGTCGAGACGCGTACGGGCAGGTGGCGCGACATCAACTCGGGCGACGACACCGCGGGCGCCTTCGAGCCCGTCACGCGGCGCTACGCGACCCTCTGGATCGACCACGGCGTGAACCCCGTGGACGCCTCCTACGCCTACCTGGTGCTGCCGAACGCCTCACGCGAGCTGACCAGGATCTATCGCGGCAAGCGTCCCGTGCGGGTCCTGGCCAACACGCCGCAGGTGCAGGCCGTGCAGATGAAGGGGCTGCTGGCGGCCACGTTCTGGGCGGCGGGCGCGGTGGGAGGGATCAGCGCCGACGCGCCCTGTGTGGTGGTCGTACGGCGGACCAGCAGCCGCATCCTGCTGGCCGTGGCCGACCCGAGCAGGACCGTGGACTCCGTGACCATCAAGATCGACCGCCCGGGACGCGGCGTCGTGCGGGCGGACGACACCGTCAGCGTGCAGCCCGGAGGGATCCCCGCCATCACCGTCGAGCTCGCCGGGTCGCTCGGGCGGACCCACACGGTCGAGCTCAGCGTGTCCGCGCGACGCACTCCTCCAGATGATCGTTGACCAGGCCGATGGCCTGCATCAACGCGTAGGCGGTGGTCGGGCCCACGAACTTGAAGCCCTGCCGCTTCAGCTCCTTGGCCAGCGCCTTGGAGCCGGGGGTGATCGCCGGGACGTCGGCCATCGTCCTCGGCACGGGCGCGCCGGGGTCAGCGTGCTCCCACACCAGGTCGGACAGCCCGCCCGGCAGGTCGAGCGCGGCTTTCGCATTGTTGATCACCGCGTCGATCTTGGCCCGGTTGCGGACGATGCCGGCGTCGCCGAGCAGGCGCTCCACGTCCTGCTCGGTGTACGCGGCCACCTTCGGGATCGAGAAGCCGTCGAAGGCGGCGCGGAAGTTCTCCCGCTTGCGCAGGATCGTCAGCCAGGACAGGCCCGACTGGAACGCCTCCAGCGCGACCCGCTCGAAGACCGCGTCGTCGCCCTTGAGCGGACGGCCCCACTCCTCGTCGTGGTAGGCGATGTACATCGGGTCGGTCATGCCCGCCCAGGTGCAGCGGATCAGCTCGGTCACGGACGCTCGCCGTCCTTGGCCGGCACGGCCCGCACGGGCTCGTCGTCCCCGGCCGGCGGCTCGGCGTCGGGCTTCGGCTCCTCCGGGCCGGCGTCCGACGCGACGGCCTCAAGGCCGGGCGCCTCAAGGTCGGCGGCCTTGGACTCGGCCTCGTCATCGGGCTTCCGCTCTTCCGCCTCGGCGTCCGATGCGACGGCCTCCGATGCGACGGCTTCGGGTTCGACGGCCTCAGATTCAACGACCTCAGGCTCGGCGGCCTCCGCCTTGCTCGTTCCCGCTTGATCGGCGGCGGCGGCGGGCGTGCCGTCGCCCGGCGGCACCCGCCATTCCGCGTCCTCCGGCCGGTGCCGCAGCTCGGACGCCGCATCCCAATCGACCGTCGCCCCGCTCACCGACACCGGGTCGCCCAGCTCGGGCAGCTCCCGCGACGCCACCGGCGCCTCTGGCTCATGGTCGGTACGCAGGCCGGCCCCGGGCGCGGCATAGACCTCCTGCCGCGCGTGCAGCCGGCTCGACAGCAGCTCGGAGACCCGCTGCTCCAGGACCGCGATCCGGGTGTCACGCGCGCTGATGGCACTGGCGGCCCTGCGCAGGGTCTCGTCGACGCTCTGCGTGTGGTAGCCGACCAGGTTGACCGGAAGTTGGAGCGCCATGAAGTCGACCGCTGTGAGCTGCCCCGGCTCCGGCAGGTCGAGAGGCGGCACATCCGGCGGGAACTCGGTCAGCTCACCGCCCCTACCGAGGGAGACCAAGACCACGCAGGCCAAGATGGCGATGGCGGCGATGGCGAGTATGACCAGCACATTGGCATCGTACTCATACCATCGGGGCACGAGGTCCCGTACTTGCCGCAGCCGGTGCATCTCCGCGCTCAGCGGACGCCACGACCGCCCTGGTCACCCGGCCGATCACCCGGCCCGATCACACGCTGACGGCGGCGGTCAGCCGGTGGCCTCGCCGAGCTCGGCGACGCTGGGCCTGACCGGCTGGGCCCGCGCCTCCAGGTGCGTGAACGCCTCGTCCACGGTCGTGGTGAAGGAGATCGCGTCGAAGACGTCGGCCCGGGTGAACCCCTCGTCGTACATGTTGCCGACCAGCGTCCGCAGCGGCTCGTACAGGCCCCAGGGGTCGAGGATCACCAGCGGCCGGTCGTGGATGCCGAGCACCCTGGCGGTCCAGATCTCGAACAGCTCCTCCAGCGTGCCGATCCCGCCAGGCAGCACGAGGAAGGCGTCGGAGCGCTCGTCCATGAGGCCCTTGCGCTCGCGCATGCCGTCGGTGACGATCAGCTCGTCCGACTCGTCGTCCGCCACCTCGATGTCCACCAGGACCTGCGGGATCACGCCGATCGTGCGCCCGCCGGCCGCACGGGCGGCGGAGGTGACGGCGCCCATGCAGGAGACGGTGGCGCCGCCGCTCACCAGGGTGTGCCCCCGCCTGGCGAGCTCCGTGCCCACGTGCTCGGCCAGGTCGAGGTACTTCTTGTCGATTTTCAGGCTGGAGGCGCAGAAGACACAGATGTTCACAAGCGAAAAGCCTATTGGGGCTCGGCGTGCTGGACGGCAGCGGCCTCCAGCTCTTCCCGCTGCTGCTTGGAGCGGGCCAGGTCGGCGTCCGCGATGATGCGCACGGCCTCGTCCACGTCGTCGGTGACGTTGATCAGGTCGAGGTCCTGCGGCGCGATCTTGCCCGTGCCGAGCAGGGTGCCCTTGATCCAGTCGAGCAGCCCGCCCCAGAACTCCGTGCCCACGAGCACCACGGGGAACGAGGTGACCTTACGCGTCTGGACGAGCGTGAGCGCCTCGAACAACTCGTCGAGCGTCCCGAAGCCGCCGGGCAGCGCGATGAAACCGCAGGAGTATTTTACGAACATCGTCTTACGCACGAAGAAGTAACGAAATTCGATGCCGAGATCGACGTAGTCGTTCATGCGCTGCTCGAACGGCAGCTCGATGCCCAGGCCGACCGACACCGCGCCGTCCACCTCGCGCGCGCCCCGGTTCGCGGACTCCATGACGCCGGGCCCGCCACCCGTGATCACGGCGTAGCCCGCCTCGGCCAGCGCCCTGCCCAGGCGCACGCCCGTCGCGTACTCGGGCGAATCCTCGGGGGTGCGGGCCGAGCCGAAGACCGTGACCGCCGGCGGCAGCTCGGCGAGCTGCCCGAACCCCTCCACGAACTCGGCCTGGATGCGCAGCACCCGCCATGGGTCCATGTGCACCCAGTCGGAGGGGCCCTGACGCGCCAGCAGACGCTGATCGTGCGTGGAGTTGGGGACGAGGCTGCCGCGGACGACCGCTTGCCCCTGACGGCGTTCCCGACGTGACTTTTCCATGCGGATCACGCTAGCCGCCTTCGCTAGCGGCCGCGAAACGCCTGGTGGACGGCACGACACGGGAGAAGAAAAAATCTTGAGAAAAGCAGGGAACCGAATTTCCGCTCCCCCGCGTCTAACAGCCGAGGGTGCTGCTCGGGACTGAAAGTGGTCTTCCCCGCCAAATGGCCGGCGAGGAAGGCCACTTTCATTTGGTGAGCCAGTCCAGCATCCCCCGCTCGCTCTCGACGATCTTCGACAACGACACGTACTCCCCCTGCTGATGTGCCAGATTCGGGTCGCCAGGCCCGTAGTTCACGGCGGGGACGCCCAGCGCGGAGAAGCGGGCGACGTCCGTCCACCCCAGCTTGGCGCGCGGCGTGCCGCCGACCGCGGCGGTGAAGGCCGCCGCCACGGGATGCGTCAGCCCCGGCCTCGCCGCGGGCGCGGCATCGGTGAAGCTCACCTCGAACCCGTCGAACACCTCTCGTACGTGCTCCTGCGCCCCCTCGATCGTCAGGTCGGGCGCGAACCGGTAGTTGACGGTCACCACGCACAGATCGGGGATGACGTTGCCCGCCACCCCGCCGCGTACGGCGACCGCGTTCAGCCCTTCGTGGAATTCGAGCCCGTCGACCACCGGCAGCCGCGCCTCGTAGGCGTTCAGCCTGGCCAGCACCGGCTCGATCCCGTGGATGGCGTTGACCCCGAACCACGACCTGGCGCTGTGCGCCCGCTTGCCCGGCACGGTGATCTCGGCGCGCAGCGTGCCCTGGCAGCCGCCCTCGATCACGCCGTCGGTCGGCTCCATCAGCACCGCGAAGTCGGCCGCCAGCCAGCCGGGCTCGTCTCTCGCGACCCGGGTGAGGCCGTTGCGCTCCGCCTCGATCTCCTCGCAGTCGTAGAAGACGTAGGTGACGTCCTTGTTGGGGGCGGGCACGGTGGCGGCCAGCTTGAGCGCGACCGCCACGCCGGCCTTCATGTCGGACGTGCCGCAGCCGTAGAGCAGGTCGCCCTCCACCCGGCTGGGCAGGTTGGCGGCGACGGGAACGGTGTCGAGGTGGCCCGCGATCAGCACCCGCCCGGCCCGGCCCAGCTCGGTGCGGGCGACGATGGTCTCGCCCGATCTGTCGACTTTCAGGTGCGGCAGCGCGGCCAGCGCCCTCTCGACCGCGTCGGCCAGCGGCCGCTCGGCGCCGCTCACCGACTCGATGTCCACGATCGCGGCCGTCAGCGCGCGTACGTCCTGCGTCAGGTCAAGCATCAGGTGTTCACTCCGTGTTCGCGCAGCACCTCGTTGAGCGCCGCCTTGTCATGCCGCTGCCCCGGCTCCAGGCGCCTGAGCACCAGCACGCAGGGCAGCCCGAACGTGCCGCCGGGGAACTCTTTCTGCCTGGTGCCGCCGACGGCCACGCACCAGGCCGGGATCCTGCCACGGGCCAGCTCCTCGCCCGTCTGCACGTCGATCACCGGGATGGAGCCGGAAAGGATCGTTCCAGCGCCGACGACCGCGCCCTGCCCGACCCTGGCGCCCTCGACGATCATCGCCCTGCTGCCGATCAGCACCTCGTCCTCCACGACGACCGGCACGGCGTTGGGCGGCTCCAGCACGCCGCCGATGCCCGCACCGCCTGACAGGTGGACGTTCCTGCCGATCTGGGCACAGGATCCGACCGTGGCCCACGTGTCGATCATGGTTCCCGAGTCGACGTACGCGCCGATGTTCGTGAATGACGGCATCAGCACCACGCCGGGCGCCAGGTAGGAGCCCCAGCGGGCGATCGCGCCCGGCACCACGCGTACTCCCTCGAAGGAGCTCTTCAGCGGGTGCCTGTCGTGGTGCTGGAAGTCCCCGACCTGCGAGCGGGCCAGGCCCAGGACCTTGAAGCTGAGCAGGATCGCGCGTTTGGCCCGCTCGTCCACGACCACCTCGTCGCCCACCAGGCGAGCGGCCCTGGCCTCACCCCTGTCGAGCAGGTCCACCGCGCCGACCACCAGGTGGCGCGCCTCGACGTCGGCCGGCGACAGCTCCGCGCGGCGCTCCCACAGCTCGTCCACGACCGGGGGTATCGGTGACGAGGTGCTCACGTGACTCATGGCCAGCGAGCTTATCCGGCCGGGTAGGTTTTTCAGGGTGCGCCTGCGCTTCTCCCGTGGAGTCATCACCATCGCGATCATCGTCATCGTGCTCGCCGTGGCCATTTCCGTGGGCCTGTACCACTTGCTGAAGAAAGCGGCCCCCTTGGCCGTTCCCGAGGCGCACTGCACCGTGCGCACCCCTGACGGCGAGCTCTACCTCTTCCCCGAGCAGGCGCAGATCTCGGCGACCATCGCGGCCGTCGCGGCGCGGCGCAAGCTGCCCGAGCGGGCCGTGGTGATCGCGTACGGGACGGCGTTGCAGGAGTCGAAGCTCTACAACCTCGACTGGGGCGACCGCGACTCGGTCGGCGTGTTCCAGCAGCGCGAATCGCAGGGGTGGGGCTCCAAGAAGCAGCTCATGGACCCCGTCTACGCCACGAACAAGTTCTTCGCCGCGCTGGTCAAGGTGAAGAACTATCGCAAGCGCCCGCTGGCGGAGGCGGCGCAGGCGGTGCAGCGCTCGGCGGGCGGCTACGCGTATGCGCAGCACGAGAGCGACGCCAAGATCCTGGCCGGCGCGTTCACCGGGCGCGTCCCCCAGGCCGTCCACTGCTGGTATCCGCCGGGCAAGTCGCCCGTGCCGCAGGCGAAGGCCACAGAGGCGCGCAAGCAGCTCGCCAAGGCGCTCGGCAGCACGGCGATCTCCACCAAGAGGCGCGGGTGGCTGGTGGCGGCCTGGTCGGTGGCCCACGCCGAGAAGTACGCGCTCAGCCGGGTCGGCTACGCCGGCGCCACCTGGTCCAACGACATGCGGCTCGACGGCTGGCAGGCGGGCGGGAAGTCCGGCAGCAGCCGGGTGGAGCTGTCGTAGACCTCAGGAGGCGCGGCGGATGATCGAGATCGAGCCGGGCGGCAAGGGCTGAGCGTAGCTGGCCGTCCACTTGCCGCCCTGGATGCGCTCGAAGGAGAGCAGCCGCCCGTCGGAGGCGCGATAGTCGGCGAAGTCGAGCAGCCCCCGCTCGGCGTTCCCGGTCTCGCCCTCGCTCTTGAAGGCCGCCGTGCCGCGCTCGATCGGGAAGAACTCCACGCCCTCCATGATCAGCATGCTCTTGGCCGGGACCATGCCCTGGGTGGGCACGTCGGTCCAGAGCTGCACCTCCAGGTGCGGCGGATCGCCCGCGTGGACCTCGACGGACAGCCACTGCAGGCGCCTGCGGGGGTCACGCAGCAGATATTCGATCCACTGGGTGCCCTGCCAGGAGACATGCATGGCGCCGAGCACGCGGGCGGGCGAGCCGTGCACCTGGATCCGGTCGCCGACCTGGATGGTGCGCGGGTCGGTGTAGTCGGACCCGGTCTGCGCCGGCACGCTCACCGGCGCCGGCATCGGGCTCTCGGCGGGAGTGGCGAACTCCATCGGCGGCGCGCTCGTGCGGCCCTTCCTGTCTTGCCGCAGGGTGGCCAGAAATGCCCCTAACAACAGCAGGATGGTGGCGATGCTCAGCCCGAGTACGACCACGGAGGTCATGCTCATCGATCAGCTCGCTCCACTCGCGGTCTGCCTCGGCAAATGCCCTTATCAATTTATGCGTGTCACGCCCATGTGGCGGGCTATGACGCGGGATCCTACTGGAGGCGGGCCACCGCCGCACCGATCCGTTCATCAGTAGCGGTGACAGCGATACGGATGTGCCGTCCACCTGCCGATCCGTAGAACTCTCCGGGCGCGACCAAAATGCCGATTTCGGAGAGCTTGGCCACCTGGTCCCAGGCGTTCTGCCCGTTCGATGCCCAGAAGTACAGACCTGCCGTCGAATGGTCGATGTTCCAGCCCGCCCGCTCCAGCGCGGGACGCAGCACGGCGCGGCGGGCGCCGTAACGCTCGCGCTGCCGGTCGGCGTGCACGTCGTCGCCGAGCGCCGCCGCCATCGCCGCCTGGACCGGAGCGGGCATGATCATGCCCGCGTGCTTGCGCGTCTCCAGCAGCCGCTTGACCAGGACGGGGTCGCCCGTCACGAACCCGGCGCGGTAGCCGGCCAGGTTGGAGCGCTTGGAGAGTGAGTGGACGGCGAGCAGGCCCTCGTGGGACCCGCCGCAGACGTCGGGGTGCAGGACGGAGATCGGCTCCTCTTCCCAGCCGAGCTCGATGTAGCACTCGTCGGAGGCCACGACCGTGCCGCGCTCGCGTGCCCAGGACACCACCTTGCGCAGGTGCTCGGCGGGCAGGACGCGGCCCGTGGGGTTGCCCGGCGAGTTGACCCAGATCAGGTCCACGTGCTCGGGACCGGCCGCGAGCGTGCTGTCGGAGGCCGTGGCCACCGCGCCGGCCAGCCTGGCGCCCACGTCGTAGGTGGGGTAGGCCAGCTCGGGGAAGACCACCCGCTTGGCGCCCAGGTAGGTGGGCAGCCAGGCGACGAACTCCTTCGAACCGATCAGCGGCAGCACGTCCTGCTGCTCGACCGTAACGCCGTGCCTGCGCCGCAGCCACCCGGCGGCGGCCTCGCGCAGCGCCTTGGTGCCGTGGGTGAGCGGGTAGCCGGGGCTGTTGGCCGCCCCCGTCAGCGCGTCCTGGACGATCTGCGGCACCGGATCGACGGGCGTGCCGACCGAGAGGTCGACGATGCCGTCGGGGTGCGCGAGCGCACGCTCTTTGTACGGCTCCAGCCGATCCCAGGGGAAGTCAGGCAGTTTGTTCACAATTCTCCAGGGTCTTCCGTTGCCGTACGACATGCAAAGGCGCGCCGCGCGAACGGGGCGCATCCGGTCCGGATGCCCCCGTGCACGGCGTGACAGGACCGGTTAGTGGTCCTCGCTCTGCTGCGGCAGGGCGGAGACGACCGGGTGGTCCTTCGCTATCTTGCCGACCTTCGAGGCGCCCCCGGGCGAGCCGAGGTCCTCGAAGAAGTCCACGTTCGCCTTGTAGAAGTCCTTCCACTGCTCTGGAAGGTCGTCTTCGTAGAAGATCGCCTCGACGGGGCATACAGGCTCACACGCGCCGCAGTCCACGCACTCGTCGGGGTGGATGTAAAGCATGCGCTCGCCCTCGTAGATGCAATCGACGGGGCACTCCTCGATGCACGCCTTGTCCAGGACGTCCACGCAAGGCTGCGCGATGACGTAGGTCACCTCGAGCTCCTTCTTCTCCGCACCATGGCACGACTCTGACCGCGGTTTGCTAAGCCCTAGTATTGCCGTGCTTGCCAGCTGGCCGAAACGGAGGGTGGCAAACTCATGGCCGCACGCCTCGTCATCAGCATCACAACACAGGACATAGGCGCACGCATCACCACTCGACGGCGCGTCCCGGACGGGTTTCGCGACGCGGTCGGCATCCTCGAGTCGTGGGAGGGCGGCGTGCTCAAAGTCCGTAAAAAGGATGGCACATTGGTGGAGATCTTCGAGGAATCGCTGGTCGCCGCCAAGGTCGTTCCGGTCGCGCCTCCTCGACCTGGACGGATGTAACAGTAAGTATTCGTTCTGTGACCGTACGTACCTGCGCCGCCGCAGCAGCCATCCTCGCCAGCGCCGGATGCGGCGCGTCGTCCACAGAATCGACCTCGCCGCAGTCCAACAAGGCCCTTCCCCCGGTCAACGTCCAGGCGGGCTCGATGAAGGACGGCTTCGCCACCAAGGAGCGCCTCGCCGAGGCCGCCAAGCGCGAGGGCCAGCTCAACGTGATCGCGCTGCCCCGCGAGTGGGTCAACTACGGCGAGATCATCGACACCTTCGCCGACAAGTTCGACATCAAGGTCAACCAGCTGGAGCCCGGGGCCAGCAGCAAGCGCGAGCTGGACGCCGCCGCCCAGCTCAAGCCCGACGTGTTCGACCTGACCATGGACGTGGCCGTGTCCGGGGCCGCGAAGTTCGCCCCGTACAAGGTGCAGGGCTGGCAGGACCTGCCCGACGACGTCAAGGACCCGTCCGGCGCCTGGTACGCCGCTTACGGCGGCTACATGTCCATCGGGTACGACCCCCGCGCGGTCAAGCCGCCGGCCACGTTCGCCGACCTGCTCAAGCCCGGCTACCGCGTCGCGCTCGACGGCGACCCGCTGCGCTCGGCGGCGGCCTTCGACGGCGTGATGGCCGCCTCCATGCGCTCCGGCGCGCCGCAGCCCGAGCAAGGGGTCGCGCTGTTCGCCAAGCTCAAGCAGGCCGGCCGGCTCACCGACCCGGCCAAGGCCAACGTGATCGTCGCCTGGGACCACCTGAACGCCGCACGCAGCGCCGCGCAGCCCGAGGCGTGGAAGGTGACGATCCCCCGGGACGCGCCGCTCGGCGGCTACCACGTCCAGGCGATCAACAAGGCGGCGCCGCATCCGGCCGCCGCCCGGCTGTGGCAGGAGTTCCTGTTCTCCGACGAGGGCCAGAACCTGCTCCAGAAGGGGTACGCCCGCCCGGCGCGCGGCGAGGCGATGCTCATGAAGGGGACGCTCGACGCCGAGCAGGCCGCCAAACTGCCCAAGGCGCCCGGTCCGCCGGTACTCATGACGATTCCGCAGGCAGACGCGGCGAAGTCGTACCTGAAGCGGGAATGGACGAAGAGTGTGGGATGAGTCCGTTGTGACTTGATATGTCGTAGGGACGATCAGGCTCTAAAGTGAGCAGACAGCACGGCCACGGGGGCCCGATGTCTGACGAATGAGAGCTGATCGTCTTGCGATACGACACACCGAGCTTGGAGCGGTGGAACAGTCGCGCCTACGACAGCAGCTTCGGCTACGTCTCCACCCAGGGTGCGCCGCTGATCGACCTGCTCGACGCGCGCCCGGGTGAACGCGTGCTCGACCTCGGGTGCGGCACCGGCGTGCTCACCGCGCAGCTCGCCTTCAGGGGCGCGGACGTGCTGGGCATCGACGGCTCGGCCGCGATGATCGAGAAGGCGCTGGCCCAGTACCCCGGCATCGACTTCATCGTCGGCGACGGGCACGACTTCACGGTGGTGGACCCGTACCACGCGGTGTTCTCCAACGCGGCGCTGCACTGGATGAGCCGCGATCCCGCCGCCGTGATCGCCAGCGTGCGCGAGGCGCTCATCCCCGGCGGCCGGTTCGTCGCGGAGATGGGCGGAGCCGGCAACTGCGCCGAGCTGACCGCCGCGATGCTCACCGCCTGGCGTGAGTACGGCCTGCGCGAGCCCGACCTGCCGTGGTACTTTCCCACGCCTGCCGAGTACGCCCGCCGCCTGGAGCAGGAGGGGTTCGTGGTCAGGCTGCTCGAATACTTCGATCGGCCCACCCCGCTCGACGAATGCCCCGGCGGGGCCGCCGACTGGGTTCGCATGTTCGCCTCGTCGGTGCTCGAAGGGCTCCCGCCCGAGGTCGTGGAGCCCCTGCTCCGCCGGGTCAACGAGCTGGCCGCGCCCGCGCTTCGCAGGGAGACCGGCTGGATGGCGGACTACGTGCGTCTACGCTTTGCCGCTGTTCGGCGTTGATGCGTCGTGCAGGATGCGTAGGGCTGTTTTGCCGGACTATGGTCTGTTCCGTGGGCGGCGAGATTATGGCTGCACCGCTGCGGCGGCGTGAGGGGCTGGTGAACGGAACGGGATGAACTTCTGCCTGAGCGACCTCGTACCACCGTTGAGGTGGAGCGACGCGTCGACGATCACGCTACTCACCGGGCAGCCGGACCTGCCGGATGCGTGGTGGCGCAGTCTGCCCATGCCGCACGTCCTGGCCGCCATCGGGCCCGAGTCCCTGGGCGAGTTGCTGACGGAGATCGCCCTGGAGCACTGGCCTGCCGCGGCGATCGGCGACGTGCTGCCCGCGCTGCACGTGCTGGACCCGGAGGAGGCCGACGAGCCCGCCGTCGCGATCGCGCTCGACCGCGCGGGATCGTGGGCCGGGCTGCTGGCGCTGACCAGCAGGGAGCTGGTGGACCAGCCCTTCATCCAGGCGCGTCCGGTGCTGAACACGCTGTTCTCCGCCGTCCTGGTGCGGGTCCCGCATCCGCACGCCGCGCACCCGCACCCGCCCGTTACGGCGCACGCGCCCGTCGCGGCGGAGCGCGCGCACGTCGCGGCCGGGGCGCCTGCGCGGCTCCCCGACGGGCCCGCTCCCGTCCCCGTCCCTGCGTTGGGCACCGATGAGGCTGAGCCGGTCGCAGACGGGCTGGAGCACGTGCCCGCGACCGAGGAGGCCGCCCGCGGTCCGGTCGCGGCGGAGCAGGGCTCTGAGCCTGCCGCCGACGAACCGGAGCCGGAGGAGTCCCGCGCCGGCGAGTCTGTGGACGGGGACCACCCGGAACACGCGGAGCACCCGCACCACGGAGAGCACCCGGATCACGGGGACCTCGTGGAGCGCGGAGAGCTCGTGGAGTCCCACGAGTCCGCCGCGTCCGCCGCCGAGCCTGAGGTCGAGGCCCAGCCCGAGGTCGCCGCGGCCGGGGAGTCCGAGCACGCCGAGGCCCAGGGCCCCGAGGCCCAGGCCGCGGAGTTCGAGGCCGCCGAGTCCGAGAGCAGTGAGCCCGAAAGCGCCGAGGCTGACGGTCCTGACGTCGAGGACGCCGGTGCCGAGGGCGCCGCGTCGTATGAGGGTGCCCGGCAGCCGGTGCTGGACGCCGATGCCGAGCCGGTCGCCGACGATGCCGCCGAGCCTGAGCCCGAGCCCGTGCTGGACGCCGCCGACGAGCCCGCGCCGCAGCCCGCGGCCGAGGAGGCGGCGGTCCTGGAGGCCGAGGGCGTCGGCGAGCAGCCGGAGCCCGCCGAAGCCGCCCACGAAGACGGAACCGCGGACTCCGAGGAGCCCGCCGAGGCCCAGGAGTTCGCGGAGGCCCAAGCGGAGGCCCAGGACTTCGCGGAGGCCCAGGGGTTCGCAGAGGCCGACGAGCAGCCCGCGGCGGCGGCAGGCGATCACGAGGACGGCGGTCACGAGGACGGCGGTCACGAGGACGGCGGTCACGAGGACGGCGGTCTCGGGCAGGCGGAGCCGCTGCCCGAGCTCATCGAGGCCGCGTTCGCCGGTCTGGACGACAAGAGCTGGGCCGTGGCCCAGAACCGCGTCTTCACCGACGAGCCCTCCGCCGTGGACCAGCTCGCCAAGCTCTTCGCCGTCCCTCCGGCCGAGATCTCCGCCACGGAGATCGAGCTGCGGGCCCGCCTGGACCACTGGCTGGCCAGCGAGGAGGCGGCCCCGTACCGGGCGCATCTGGACGAGCTGCTCAGGACCCTGGGCCCCACCGCCCCCAAGGAGCAGCTCATCGGCGCGGCCGCGTGGCACAACGTGGAGATCCGCGCGCTGGAGGTCCCCGCGTGGCAGTTCGTGCTGGCCACCATGTCGGGCCCGCCCGAAGAGCCGCAGGTCCAGGCAGAGCCGGCGCCGTCGGCGTTCGGCCAGCTCCAGACGCCGCCGCCAGGACCGCCGCAGTTCCAGGCGTTCATCCCGGTCACGCCCCCGGCGGAGACCAACGGGGGCACGGGCGAGCATGACAAGCCGTACCAGCCGTTGAAGGACGTCTCCCAGACCAGGCGCTGCTTCAGGCAGCCCGACGGCCGGTGGTGGCTGCGCATCGACGTGACCGCCGAGCAGCTGGCGGGCGGCGAGTGCGCGCTGCCGACGGGGTTCGCGTCGTACCTGGGGCTCTCGCCGGGCGAGAGCAGGACGGTGCGGAGCGCCGCGGGTGAGCTGACCATGGTCTGGCACGGCAGGCCGGTGCTCGAATCCATCGAACGCCTCCTCGTTGACGTGGGGGCGCGCGAGGGCGGGCACCTGTTCCTGACGCTGTCGGACGAGGGCGTGCTGAGGGCCAGGCACCTGCCGGTCGCTGCGCAGGGAGCCGAGAAGATCACCAAGGCGCTCCGGCTGGTCGGTTACACGGCCCCGGGCGGCACCCGAGATCAGGCGGCCAGGGTGATCGCGACCAGGATCGGCATGACAGGGCCGGTAAGCCTGCCAGACCTGCTCAACAGGCTCCGCGAGCGCGGAGACCGCGACCTGCTCGCCCTCTTGGACTGAGCCGGTGCCGCGGCTCGCGATCGGCCCTGAGTTTCCCAGGGAGCTCAGCGCACTGGCTCAGCCGGTGCGCAGGGACGCCGTGGTCGCGCTGCGCAGGTTCCTGCTGAACGTCTCCGGCGCCCCGCACCCCGAGCGGGTCAGGGGCGGCCGTGACCCGCGGGTCGCGACGTTGCTGCTGGCAGAGGGCCATCGCGGGGTGGTGGTGCGGCAGCAGGACGTCTACTGGCTGCGTACGGTGCTGCCGGGCCCCGAGGCCTGGTCGTTCGCCCGCCGCCACCGCTACGGCGTCAACCCGGTGATCGGCGTCGTCGAGGAGTGGGACGCCGAGGCGCTCGAACGCGTCGAGCCCGCTTTACGCAGATCGGCGAGATCGCGGGGCCTGTTCGACGGGATCTGCGACGGCGACCTGCTCGGGCTCGGCCTGGACGGGCACGCGCTGCCGCTGTTCAGGCTGATCACGACCGAGGCCGACGTGGCCGCGCTCGAACCGCTGCTGCCGCCCACCCAGCACGTCCCGCTGGCCGTGCTGGCCCGCGGCGGGTCCCTCGCCGAGGCGTGGCGCGAGCTGGACGCCTGGCGCGCCTCCGACGGCGACAAGGGGCCGATCGACACCGAGGACCTGCACGCGGCGTTGCGGCGCAGCCCCGACAAGGCGGCGTTCGTGCCCGACAAGGTGGCGCTGGACCGGGTGCTCGACGCGCCGGACTGGTGCACGTTCCTCTATCCGGCGCAGCACCGGCTGGCCAGGGCCGCCCGTTATGACCATCCCGTGCTCGTCGTGGGCGGTGCGGGCACCGGCAAGACCGTCATCGCCCTGCACAGGGCCGCCCACCTGGCCGCGCACGGCTCGGGCCCGGTGCTGCTGGTGACGTTCTCGCAGGGGCTGGCCGAGGAGCTGTCGGCGCGGCTGGACCTGCTGATCGAGGACGAGATCCTGCGCAAGCGGGTCGAGGTGGACAACGCGGAACGCCTGGCCATGCGGATCGTGACCGACGCGGAGGGCCGCCGTCCCCCGCTGGTCGGGCCTGGGGCGCGCTCTCTGGCCGAGCTGACGAACGAGGCGCTCAGGCTGATGTCCATCGCGACCGGAGATCTACTCGACGACGTGGATCCTGGACGCAAGCCGTACCGTCACATCGTTGTGGACGAGGCACAGGACATCAGCCCGGCGCAGTGGCGGCTGCTGCGCGCGGTGGCGCCGCACGCGCGCGACGACCTGTTCGTGGTCGGCGACCCGCACCAGCGCGTCACCGACACGCGGGTGGCGCTCGGCGCCGTCGGCATCCCCGCCGCCCAGCACACGCTCAGGCTCTCCTACCGCCTCCCCCAGGAGCTGCTGACCTTCGTGGTACGGCTGCGCGGCGGCGGCCCCACGAGCGGCCTCGTCAAGGGCATGACCGAGATGTACGGATTTCGCGCGACGCACAACGGCGACCGCCCGATGGTCAGGCAGTACGACACCCCCGAGTCGGAGCTGGCCGGCCTGCGCACCACGGTCGAGTCGTGGCTGGCGGACGGCGTGCCGGCCGAGGAGATCGGCGTCGGCGCGCGTACCCCACGGCTCGTCAGGGACGCCAGGCGGGCCCTGACCGGCCTGTCCGTGCGAGCCGCGACCTTCCAGCATCTCAAGGGACTCGAGTTCGAGCGGGTGGCGCTCATCGGCGTGGCGGAGGGCGTGGTCCCGGAGCCGCCGCCGGAGGACCCCGAGGCTCGGGCTCGTGCCCTGCAACGCGAGCGGAGCATACTGTTCGTCGCCTGCACCCGCGCGCGTTCGATGCTCTATATCTCCCATTCCGGAAGAGGCAGCCCGTTTCTCCCCCTCTGATCACATAGTCTGAACTGCGGATATCTACCCTTTGCCGGTTGGACCTCAATGAACCTCAGCCTGAGCGACCTCGCGCCACCCCTGCGCTGGACCTCCCCTGGTCAGATTGCGCCGATCGTGGAGGAGCCGCAGCTGCCCGAGGCCTGGTGGCAGGCGATTCCTCTTGACCGCGCCTGCTCCATCGTCGGTACGCAGACCATCGCGGGCCACCTGGCCGACCTGGCCGTGGCCTGCTGGGGGCATCTGCTGCTCGGCGACATCCTGCCGCTGCTGCGCTTCTCCGACCCCGCCGAATCCGAGCGCTCACCGGAGACGCTGGGCAAGGACGTGGTGCAGAAGCTGTTCAGCGGCGTGTTCGAGCGGCTGCTCGAACCCGTGCCGGAGGTCGTGCCCGCGCCCTCCAAGCCGGACAAGCCGCTGCCCGACCTGATCGACGAGCTGTTCGGCGCGCTGGACGACCGGCAGCGGGCCATCGCCCGCGACCGGCTGTACGCGGTGCAGCGGGCCACGCTGGACGAGCTGGCGCAGCGTTTCTCCGTGACGAGGGAGCGGATCAGGCAGATCGAGCGCGATCTGCGCGACCACGTGGAGTCCTGGCTGAGCGGAGCCGACGCGGCGGCGCTGGTCGCGCACGTCGCCTGGCTGCGCGGCCGGTTGGGGTCCGCGGTGCCGGCCGACGACCTTCAGGCCGCCGTTCCGTGGCACGGGACCGAGCTGCGGACGCTGGGGATCCCGGCGTGGCGGTTCGTGCGCACGCTGCTGACCGGCTACGAGCAGTCCGACGGCTGGCTCGTGTCGGGCGGGGCCGACGAGCTGCGGGAGAAGACGCGCCAGCTGTTCGCCGACGGCCCGCGCCCGATCGGCGAGGCCGTGTCCATGGTCACCCAGCTCGGTGTGCGCGAGGACGTGGCCGAGCGGTGGATCCTGGCCGTGCCGCAGCTCCGGGTGCTCGGCGTGCACGTGGTGCCGTGGCCGCGCAGCATCAACGAGAAGGCGGAGGCGGTGCTGGCGGTGGCCGGGGCGCCGCTGTCGCCCGAGGAGATCCAGGAGCGCATCGGCGAGGACTACAGCCTGGTCGGCATCCGCAACCAGCTCACCGCCGACGATCGCTTCCGCCGGGTCGACCGGAACAAGTACGGGCTGACCAGGTGGGGCGGCGACGAATACCTGGGGATCAGGGAGATGATCGCCAGGGAGATCGAGCGGGCCGGGGGCGAGGCCTCGGTGAGCACGATCGTGGCGAACCTGACCGCGCGTTACGACGTCAGCGAGAGCTCGGTGCGCGCGTACTCGGGGGGTCCCGGGTTCGAGCGGACGCAGCGGGGGTGGATCCGGGTGGCGGGCACCTCGCCGACCGGGGAGGTGGAGCCGTACCAGCCGCGCAAGGACGTGTCGGAGACGCGGCGCAGCTTCCGTTCCCGCGACGGACGCTGGTGGCACCGCGTGGACGTCAACGCCGAGCACCTGCGCGGCTCCGGGTCGCCGCTGCCGACCGGGTTCGCGGCCTATCTCGGGATGGCGCCCGGCGGGCAGCTCACCGCCTCGACGCCGACCGGCGACGTGGTGATCAGCTGGCACAACCAGCCCACCATGGGGTCGATCCGCAACGTTCTGGTGGACTTCAAGGCGAACGAGGGCGACCACGTGTTCCTGACGGTGTCGGACGGAGGCGAGCTGCTGACCCGCTACATGCCGGCCGCCCCCATCGCGATGCCTCCGGTGAACCGGGCGCTCTACCTCCTCGGCTACACCGCTCCCGTCAGCTCGGAGCTGGAGGGGCTGCGGCTGATCGGGGCCAGGATCGGGCTGTCCGAGATGGCCCCGCGCGAGGAGGTTCTGGCCCGGCTGCGTGAGCGCGGCGACCGGGACATACTCGGTTTCCTGGGCGGATGACGCCGGGCTAAGCTCGGCAGATGCTCCGGATCTACGACACGCGTGCCAGGCAGGTGGCGGAGATCTCCGCCGGGCGGGCGCTGCGGATGTACACGTGCGGCCCGACCGTCTACCGCTATGCGCACGTGGGCAACCTGCGGACCTACGTGCTGTCCGACCTGATCAGACGGGTCCTGGAGCGGCGGCGGGTGCGCGTGGTGGCCTGCCAGAACATCACCGACGTGGGCCACCTCGCCGGCGACGCCGACGAGGGCGAGGACAAGGTCCTCGCCCAGGCGCGGGCCGAGAGGCGCTCGGTCTCCGAGCTCGCCCGCTTCTACGAGGACGCGTTCAAGAGCGACACGGACGCGCTCAACCTGCGTCCGCCGGAGCACATGCCCCGGGCGAGCGAGACGATCGACGTGATGGTCGAGCTGATCGCCAAGCTGATCGGGAAGGGGCACGCGTACACGGTGCCCGACGGGTCGGTCTTCTTCGACGTACGCACCTTCCCGTCGTACGGCGAGATCTCCGGGAACCGCCTCGACGAGCTCAAGCCCGCGCACCGCATCGAGGGCGTCGACCCGCGCAAGCGCTTCCACGCCGACTGGGCCCTGTGGAAGCCCAACGAGGGCGAGCTGAGCTGGGACACGCCGTGGGGCCGCGGCTTCCCCGGCTGGCACGTGGAGTGCTCGGCCATGTCGCTGCGGTTCCTGGGCGAGAGTATCGATCTTCACACCGGCGGCATGGACCTGCGCTTCCCCCACCACGAGGACGAGCGGGCCCAGTCCGACTCCGCGGCCGGGCACGAGGTGGTCAAGCACTGGGTGCACGGGGAGCACCTGCTGTTCGACGGCCGCAAGATGGCCAAGTCCACGGGCAACGTGGTGCTGCTGTCCGACGTGACCGCGGCCGGGCTCGACCCGCTGGCCGTGCGGATGGCGTTCCTGGAGCACCGCTACCGGCAGCAGCTCAACCTGACCTGGGACACCCTGCGCGCGGCCGACCGCACGCTGCGCAGGTGGCGGGCGCGGGTGGCCGAGTGGTCGGAGTCGCCGAGCGCGCCCATGGCGGGCGACCACGTGGCGCGGGCGGAGTCCGCCTTCGACGACGACCTCGACCTGCCCTCGGCCCTGCGGATCCTGCGGGAGCTGGAGCGGGACGAGTCGGTGGCGCCGGGGGCGAAGTTCGAGTCGTTCCTGCACCTGGATCAGGTGCTGGGGCTGGACCTGTCGATAGAGATCGGCAAGACGCCGGTGCTGCCTTCCGGGGCCGGGCCGTTGCTGGAGTCGCGGGCCAGGGCCAGGGAGGCCGGTGACTGGGCGGCGGCCGACCGGCTCAGGGACGAGCTGGCCGACCTGGGGGTGCGCGTGTCCGACACGCCCGAGGGTCAGACCTGGGTCTGATCGGGCGGCTCACCCCTCTCCGCGGCTCCTCGATCATGATCGAGGCCGCCTGCGCGAAACCCCTGGTGGGCGGCGTTATATGCCCTTTCGCAGGGGTGTGCGGGGGGACGGAGGAGTGATTCCGGGCTGTCAGACTTAGTGCCAGTTCGGCAGCAAGATGGAGGTGTCGGTGAGGCCCTATGCGTGGATGCCGTGGCCATTGCGGTGGTTCGCTCGGGTGTTGACCGTGCTTCTCGCACTTGCCCTCGTGCTGGCGGGGGTACTCGTTTACACGGTGCGGAAGTCGTTCCCGCAGGTGGACGGATCGCTGCGGCTCCCCGGATTAACCGGAAGTGTGGAGATTTATCGTGATAAATCAGGAATTCCACACATTTACGCCGACACTGCCACGGACCTGTTCACGGCGCAGGGGTTCGTCCACGCGCAGGACCGCTTCTTCGAGATGGACTTCCGCCGCCACACGACCTCCGGGCGGCTCTCCGAGCTCTTCGGCAAGGCCACGCTCGGCAACGACAAGGCGCTCAGGACCATGGGCTGGCGCAAGGTCGCCGAGCAGGAGCTGCCCGAGCTCGCCCAGGACACCCAGGACTACCTCAAGGCGTACGCGAACGGCGTGAACGCCTGGCTCGCGGCCAACCCCAACGCCTCCGACCGCAGCCTCGAATACTCCGTGCTGAAGCTTCAGAACGGCGACTACCAGCCGGAGAAGTGGACCGCGGCCGACTCCGTGGCCTGGCTCAAGGCCATGGCGTGGGATCTGCGCTCCAACATGGAGGACGAGATCGACCGCGCGCTCGCGCTGACCAAGCTGCCCAAGGAGCGCGTCGAGCAGCTCTACCCCGGCTACCCGTACGACAGGCACGCCACGATCGTCGGCGAAGGCACGATCGACCAGGGACGCTTCGACCAGCAGGCCGAGCCGCGCCGCCGGGCCACCGGCGCGCTCACCCAGGCGGCGCAGACCCTCGACGCCGTCCCCAGCACGATGGGCACCGACGACCGCGACGGCATCGGGTCGAACTCGTGGGTGATCTCGGGCCGGCACACCACCAGCGGCAAGCCGCTGCTGGCCAACGACCCCCACCTGGCGCCGCAGATGCCGTCCGTCTGGTATCAGGCGGGGCTGCACTGCCGGAAGATCACCGAGGAGTGCCCGTACGACGTCACCGGGTTCACCTTCTCCGGCATGCCCGGCGTGATCATCGGGCACACGGACAAGATCTCGTGGGGGTTCACGAACCTGGGGCCCGACGTGGCCGACCTGTTCCTGGAGAAGGTCGAGGGCGACACCTACCTGTACAAGGGCGGGCAGCAGAAGCTGGAGACCCGGCAGGAGCAGATCAAGGTGGCGGGCGGCGCACCCGTCACGATCACCGTCAAGAGCACCCTGCACGGTCCGCTGATCAACGAGGTCATGCCGGACGCCCGGCCCGGCGGCGAGGCCAACGCGGTGGCGCTGCAGTGGACCGCGCTGACGCCCGGCCGGACGATGGACGCCGTCTTCGCGCTGAACAGGGCGGGCGACTGGGGCGAGTTCAAGGCCGCGGCGGCGCTGTTCGACGTGCCGTCCCAGAACCTGGTCTACGCCGACACCTCGGGCAAGATCGGCTACCAGGCTCCCGGGCGCATCCCCGTGCGCCTGCGCGGCGACGGCACCATGCCGGTGCCCGGCTGGACCGGCGAGTACGACTGGAAGACCGCCCCCATCCCCTACGACCAGCTGCCCGCGGTGGAGGACCCGGCCGAGGGGTTCATCGTCACCGCGAACAACGCCGTCATCGACCCCAAGCGCTACCAGCCGCTGCTGACCAAGGACTGGGCGAACGGCTACCGTTCCGAGCGCATCCGCGATCGCATCAAGGAGGCGATCGGGAAGGGCAAGATCGACGCGGCAGCCATGTCGGCGATCCAGCAGGACACCTACAACGGCTTCGCGGAGACCCTGGTCCCGGCGCTGATGCAGGTGGATCTGGCGGGTCCGGGCGGCGCGGCCAGGGAGCTGCTGAAGACGTGGGACCGTACGCAGGGGCTCGATTCCGCGCCCGCCGCCTACTTCAACGCCGTCTGGCGTCAGGTGCTGACGCTGACGTTCAACGACGACCTGCCCGAACAGGCCAGGCCCAGCGGCGGGGACCGCTGGTACGAGGTGGTCAGGCGGCTGCTCGACGCCCCGTCCGACCCGTTCTGGGATGACGTGAGCACGAAGAACCGCAAGGAGACCAGGGACGACATCCTGCGCCAGGCGATGGCCTCCGCGTACCAGGAGCTCGCCGAGCGGCTCGGGACGGACGTCAAGTCGTGGCGCTGGGGCGATCTGCACGAGCTGGAGCTGGTCAACGGCTCGCTGGGCACTTCGGGGATCGGGCCGGTCGAGGCGCTCTTCAACCGGGGGCCGATCGCGGTGCCGGGGAGCAAGGACGCCGTGAACGCGACGGGCTGGAACGTTCAGCGCGACTACACGATCACGGCCGTCCCGTCGATGCGCATGATCATCGACCTGTCGGACCTGGACAAGTCTCAGTGGATCAACCTGACGGGCGCTTCCGGGCACGCCTTCCACGGCAACTACTGGGATCAGGCCGACGCGTGGGCCAAGGGGGAGCTGCTGCCGATGCGCTCGAAGCCCGAATCGGTCAAGCAGGCCGCCACGCACACACTGCGCCTGTCCCCGTGACGCGTCACGTGCCGCTGGTGGGCCGGCGCCGCCAGCGGAGGGGCGCCCGCGGGTAGCCGCCGTCCTCCAGATCGGCGAGCCGCTCAAAAATGTTGTACGAAGCCTGGTGCCCGCAGACGATCACCGAGACGAGCATCGACAGGACGTAGAGCGGCAGCAGGGGCAGCCCGACGCACCAGGCCCACTGGGTGGCGTGCCGGCTCTCGTGCAGGATGAGCCGGTCGTCCAGCGCGTTCCACTTGGTCAGGACCACGTTTCCGACCGTGAACGCGCCCGCGATGGGGAAGCGGTAGCGGTAGCCGAAGGCCAGGATGAGCCCGTTGGGACCGGGCTGCCTGGACGTGCCACCGATGACAGAGATCAGCAAACCGAGCGGCGTGGCGAGATTGATGTAGTTCGCCGCACGCCGGAACCGGAAGCGCCTGTTCATGCGTCTCAGTCTTGACCAATCTTGACAAGTCGGAATAATGATCTGCGTCCTGAAATCTCCCAAAGAGCAGGATTATGAGATTCTCCATCCTGGGCGCGCTGCTCGGCACCGTTGCACTGGCAGGAGCCGGCGGAGCTGCGATCACCCAGACGTCAGCGACCGATCCCCTACGAGCTACCGAAAACCCTCTAGGCGCACGGGTGGCCTTAGTCACCGACCCGACGACGAGCCCGACTCCGTCAGAGAGTCCCACAGTCGGGGAGTACACCGCCAAGACGAAAGTCGTCAAGAGGAAGGGCGTCTCCTACCTGAACGTGTCCGTCGAGTACGACGGGGCGGCGCGCTTCACCGTCAAGCAGAGGGTCTGCAGGAGCACGTCGTGTAAGACCGCGAGTACCGACCTTCCGGTCACCACCGGCGCGGCAGCGTCCACGCAGAGGCTGGGCAAGGGCACGTACAAGAAACGGGGCAAGGCGGCGATCAGCATGACGCCGCTGCCCTGGCCGACCGTCACGGTGACAGAGCCCGGCCCGACCGTCACGGTCACCGAGCCAGGTCCCACGGTCACCGAGCCCGGCCCGACCGTCACGGAGACCGTGACGGCCACGTTCACCTGTCAGCCCGCGCCGACGGACACGCTTCCGCCGACCGACGTGCCGACAGATGTGCCGACGGACGTTCCCACGGACACGGTGTCACCGACGGTCACGGTCTCGGAGTCGCCGCTGACGCAAACCACCAGTCCACCCGTGTCGGAAACCCCGACCCCGACCCCGACAGTCACCCCGACCGACGTGCCAACTGACACGCCGACCGACACCCCGACGGACACCCCGACGGACACGGTGTCGCCGACGGTGACTCCGACCGAGATTCCCACCTGTCCGCCACCGTCGGAGACGCCGACCGAGGTCCCCACGGACGTCCCGACCGATACCCCGACCGACACGGTGACGCCGACTGACACCAGCGTCCCGACAGAAACCACGACCGTTCCCGCCCAGTAGCGGCCTCGGGATCGTTGACCGGGCCAGGCGCCACCGGGCGCCTGGCCCGGCTCATGCCCGCGGCAGCGCGGCTAGAGCGTCTTGTAGCGGCCCTCGTGGTAGATGAGCGGCGCCCCCTCGGACGGCGTGCCCAGCCCCGTCACCTCGCCCACCACGATCGAGTGGTCCCCGCCGTCGTGCACGGCCGTAGTGGCGCACTCCACGGTGGCGATCGCGTCGTCGAACAACGCCACCCCCGACTCCCCCCGATGATGCGGCCACCGGACGAGCTGCGCGTTCAGCGGGCGCCCCCGGTGGGCGAAGAACCGCGAGGCGTCCTCCATCGAGGCGGGCAGCACCGAGACCCCCCAGATCCCGGACTCCAGCACGGCGTCGTGGAAGCGGGCCACCTTCTCCGCGCAGAACAGCACGAGCAGCGGATCGAGCGAGACCGAGGTGAAGGAGTTGACCGTCATCGCGTGATCGACATCGCCCAGCCTGGTCGTGACGATCGCGACTCCGGTGGCGAAGCGGCCGACGACCTTACGGTAGTTTCCCGGGTCCACATGCCGCTCTATCGAATGCACGAAGTTACTTTATGCCTCTACGTCGGATTCTTCGGTGCGTACCCCCGCAAGAGCCACGATCCCGCACTGGACGAGGGCGAAAGCACGTAGGCCCCCACAAGGGCCGCCAGACCCCCGTACAAGTAGATGTATCCGGGGGCGCCCTGCGCGATCACGAGATCCCCCGACCCCAGCTGCAGCGTGAACGGCATCGTCACCAGCAGCCAGCCGACCGCCGTCACGACCACCCCGAGCCGGCCGCGCATCAGCTTGCCCGCTCCCAGGCACACCCCGAACAGCGCCAGCACCCAGACGATCGCCGCGGCCGGGAGCGGGCCGACCTGCCACGCGGGATGCGTGAACCCGCCCACGACGCCCATGACGACCCCGAGCACGAACAGCATGCCGTACGCCGCCCCGCCCAGCGCCGACTCGGCCTGGCTGCGATGTTCCATGTCGAACGAGGTTAGTGGATGCCCGCGAAGAGATCGTTCTCGCGGTCGTGCGGCTCACCGAGACCGCCGACCTCGACCGGCGGACCGGGCACGGGACGGCCCGGCACCCCGATGGCCAGGGTGTAGTGCTCAACGCCCAGCACCTCCTGCCCGATGTTGTTGGACAGGGCGAACCACGGGCTGTCCACGATGATCTGCGTGGCGTGCGCGCGGAAGGCCTCGGTCTTGTTGCCGATCCACGGGCGCGCGTCGATCTCGGTGGTGATGTCCTCGTCGTGGCTGCCGAACGGCATGTCGTCCACGTCCTCGACGAGGAAGTCCGTGCCGGCCTCGCGCAGTGCCTCCGCCGTGCGGCGCATGCCGGACCTGGCGATGGCCGTGTGGTAGAACTTCGCGATCTGCCAGGGCTCGCCCTCGCCGAAGCCGGGTTTCGCGGCCAGCTCGAACGCTCTGCGCGAAACCCGGTGCGCCTGGATGTGGTCGGGATGCCCGTAGAAGCCGTTGTCGTCGTACGTGACGAGCACCTGGGGGCGTACCTCGCGGATGACCTTGACCAGCTCCCCGGCCGCCTCGTCGAGGTCGGCGCGCCAGAAGGCACGCGGGTGGTCGTTGGACGCGACGCCCATCATCCCGGAGTCGCGCCAGCGGCCGGGCGCGCCCAGGAAACGGTGGTCCTCGACGCCGAGCGCGTCGCAGGCGGCGTCGAGCTCGCCGATCCGGTACGGGCCGAGCGCGTCGTCCTGGTCGGCGGCCAGATGGGCGAGGTCCTGGGGGATGATCTCCCCCTCCTCCCCCAGCGTGCAGGTCACCAGCGTGACGTGGGCGCCCTCGGCGACGTATTTGGCCATGGTCGCGCCGGTGCCGATCGACTCGTCGTCCGGATGGGCGTGCACGAGCAGGAGACGGCGATCAGTCATAGCCATGAGCGTAACAATCGCGCGTTCCTGGCAGGATTGGGCCCATGAGTGAGAGCTTCCCGCGACTGTCGGCCAGGACCCGCCGGTTCACCCTCGGGGTGCCCAGGGGCTTCACGATCTCCCCGGACGGCGGCCGGGTGGTCTTCCTGCGGACGCGTTCGGGCACCGATCCGGTCACCTGCCTGTGGGAGCTCGACACGGAGACCCACGTCGAACGCGTGGTCGTCGATCCGCGCGAGCTCAACGCCGACGACGAGAACCTGCCGCCGGAGGAGCGGGCCAGGCGCGAGCGCAGCCGTGAGGGGGCGGGCGGCGTGGTCGCGTACGCGGCCGACTCCACCCTGACCAGGGCCTGTTTCGCGCTGTCCGGCGGCCTGCACGTCGTGGACCTGGCGAGCGGCCAGACCCGGCGCGTCGACACGCCCGGCGCGGTCATCGATCCCCGCATCTCGCCCGACGGGCGACATGTCGCCTACGTCACCGGCGGCGCCCTGCGGGTGCACGACCTGGTCACCGGCGATGACCGCGCGCTGGCCGTGCCGGAGTCGGAGACGGTGACGTACGGGCTGGCCGAGTTCATCGCGGCCGAGGAGATGGACAGGATGCGCGGCTACTGGTGGGCGCCGTCGAGCGACGCCCTGCTGGTCGAGCGCGCGGACGAGGCGCCGGTGCGCACCTGGCACATCGCCGACCCGGCCAACCCCGACCGGCCGGCGACGGCCCAGCGCTATCCGGCCGCGGGCACGCCGAACGCGGTCACCGAGCTGTTCGTGCTGGGGCTGGACGGGTCGCGGGTCGCGGTGCCGTACGCGGAGGAATACCTCACGACGGCGGCCTGGGACTCCCACGCGCTGTCGATCGTGACGCTGACCCGCGACCAGAAGACGATGCGGCTGTTCACCGTCGATCCGGCGACCGGCGCGGCCGCGCTCGTGCGCGAGGACACCGATCCCGCCTGGGTGGACATCGTGGGCGGCGTCCCCGCGCACCTCGACGACGGGTCGCTGGTCTGGGTGGCCAACGCCGACGGGGGCCACCGGCTGTTCGTGGGCGACCGCGCGGTCACCCCGCCCACGTTGCAGGTGCGGGCGGTGCTCGACGTCGATCACGGCAGCGTGCTGTTCAGCGCCAGCGGCGATCCGACCGAGATCCATCTGTGGACGTGGGACGGGCATTCGCTGCTGCCGGTCTCGACCCGTTCCGGGGTGTTCTCGGGGCGGATGTCGGGGGGTGTCGGCGTACTGACCGAGCAGAGCATCGACGCCGAGGGCGTGTCCACCACGGTCGTGCGGCGCGACGGCATGGCGGTGCCGATCCCCTCGTTCGCCGAACGTCCCGGCCTGGACCTGCGGGTCTCGATCGGCCGTTCAGGGCACCGCGAGCTGGCCACCGCCGTGGTGCTGCCCTCGTGGCACGAGCCGGGCTCGCGCAAGCTGCCCGTCCTCATGGACCCGTACGGCGGCCCGCACGCGCAGCGGGTGCTCAACCGGCGCGGCGCGTTCCTGGAGAGCCAGTGGTTCGCCGAGCAGGGGTTCGCGGTCATCGTGGCCGACGGGCGCGGCACTCCCGGCCGGGGCACCGAGTTCGAGCGGGCCGTGCTCAACGACCTGGCGACCCCGGCGCTGGAGGACCAGATCGACGCTCTGCAGGGGGTGGCCGAGCAGTATCCGGACGATCTGGACCTGACGAAGGTGGCCATTCGCGGCTGGTCGTTCGGCGGGTTCCTGGCCGCGCTCGCGGTGCTGCGGCGGCCGGACGTGTTCCACGCCGCGGTGGCGGGAGCGCCGGTGACGGATTGGCGGCTGTACGACACGTGCTACACCGAGCGATACCTGGGCCATCCGGACGAGCAGCCCGAGGTGTACGAGAACTCCTCGCTGTTCGCGGACGCGCCCAAGCTCGAACGCCCGCTGCTGCTGGTCCACGGGCTCGCGGACGACAACGTGGTGGCCGCTCACACGCTGCGGCTGTCGTCGGCGCTGCTCGCGGCGGGGCGCCAGCACAGCGTGCTGCCGCTCTCCGGCGTGACGCACATGACGCCGCAGGAGGTCGTGGCGGAGAACCTGCTGCTGCTCCAGGTGGACTTCCTGAAGCGAGCACTGACCTGACGCTGACCTGACCACCGCACGCTGACCTGACCGGCGCACCCTGGGGCTGACCGGCGCACCCTGAGCCGGGTGGCTGACCGCCGTCAGTCCCGCAGGGCGTCGAGCAGCCGGGACACGGTCAGCCCCAGCGCGACGACGGCGCCCAGCACCAGCATGTACGCATACGACGGGGCGTTCATGAGGATGAGCTGCCCCTGGACGATGGCCAGGATCAGCACGGCGAGCAGGGTGCCCGCCACCGCCCCGCGCTCGCCGTTCAGGCTGGTTCCCCCCAGCACCACGGCGGCGAGCGCGAACACGACGGTGAACACCCCCTGACCACTCGGCTGCGCCGCCCCCAAGCGCATCAAGAAGGCGAACCCACCCAAGGCGGCGAGCGCGTTCGATCCGGCCAGCCCGAGGAGACCGCCCGCCCACCCCTTGCTCAGCCGCTCGCGAACATTCCGGTTCAGCCAAAACGCCCCGCCCGCCACCGACAGCACGGCGAACACCACGAACCCCGCCACGAGCGGGAACGGCGACCCGCTGGGCAGGACGATCACGCTCCCTCCCGTGATCATGACCAGCAGCGCCTCACAAACCAGCGCGGCAGTGAGCGTCACCGCCCAGGAAGGCGCGTTCACCAGCACCGTGAACGCCCCCAAGACCAGCCCGGCGAACGCGGCGAGCACCAGCACGAGCAGCACCCCGGCGGCCGGCGACAGCTCGTACTCGACCACCGCCATGGCCACGAGCCCACCGGACAGGGCGGAAACGGCGCCCACCGCGAGATTGGGCGTGCCGGTCCGCACCGACAGGGACAACGCCACGGCGGCCAGGCCGAGGGGCGCGGCCAGGGCCAGAACGTTGACCAGGTGCTGCAGCGGCGCGGTGACCAGGACCGTGCCGACGGCCAGCACCGCGATGACGCCGAGCGCACCCTCCCATGCCCACTGCCATTTGGTCACGTCGTCGATGCTGCCTAGCGCTCACCCCCACCACAAGACCCATTTCCAGGCCCGCAGCTCATGCATGACCGCCACCAGCCACACATCCAGAACCGGCAGGACCAACGAGATGCGCAGCACCGACGCCCGGATCGATCTCGGTCTGACAACCCCTGGTAGGACTTCCACCCTCAAAGACCAAACCGTGGTCCGACGCGATCCCACCCTCCCCTCCGGAATCCTGACGCCATGCCCCACCCCCTCACCACCACAGCCACCGCACTAACAACGGCCCTACTCCTATCCACAGGCGCCAGCTCCACGGGCGGCACCTCCACAAACGGCAGCTCCACAAGCAGCACCTCCACCTCCACCTCCACCTCCGATGGGCTACAAGAGTGGAAAACCTGCCCAAACGACAAGATCGGCATGGAATGCGCCGACCTCCAAGTCCCCGTCGACTGGAAGAAGCCCGACGGCCGCAAGATCACCCTGAAACTGGGCCGGCTGAAAGCCACCGGCACCTCTGAAGGCTCCGTCCTGGTGGCCTACGGCGGCCCCGGCGGCCCGGGCATCGCCCTCACCCAGTCCGTCCCCGACTGGTGGACCAGCCTCCGCAAGCGCATGGACGTCATCACATGGGACACCCGTGGCTACGGCGAGCAATTCCAGGGCCTCAGCACCGGCCTGCAGTGCTCCTGGACCCGCGTCCCCATCCCCGACGTCCCAGAGGACGACGCCGACTTCGGCCGCCTCTCCGACACCAACCGCGGCTACGCCGAAGCCTGCCGCCTCAAAGATCCCGAGCTCTTCGCGAACATGACCTCAGCCGACCAGGCCAGAGACATGGAGGCGATCAGAAAGGCCCTGGGCGGCGGCAAGCTCAACTACTACGGCGCCTCCTACGCAGGCTTCTACGGCCAGGACTACGCCCGCCTCTTCCCCGGCCAGGTCCGCACGATGGTCCTCGACGGCACGTGGAGCCACAGCGCCGCCGACTGGCCGGGCGAGCTAGCGGAGATGGCCAAGTCCAACGAGCAGTTCATGCAGCGCTTCTTCACATGGTGCGCCGGCAACGACTGCAAGGACGTCCCCACCCTCTGGCGCAAGTTGATCGCCCACGCCGACCGCAGCCCCATCCCCACCACGACGGCCAACGTGGCCTACAAGGCCCGCGACCTGCAGTCCTTCGCCCTGGCCATGGCCCGCCAGGGCACTTCAGGCTGGCCCAAGCTCGCGCAGGCGATCCGCAAGGCGGCCAAGGGCGACGCCTCCGGCTTCGTGCCCGCACGCGGCAGCCGCTACCCCGACCAGACCACAGGCGTCACCGAATGCACCGACTGGCCGCGCTACAACTCCCTCAAGGAGCTGACCGCCGCCACCAACCACCTGCGCAAGATCGCCCCCAACACGGGCACCGCCAACACGATGGCCTCAGCAACCCTCGGTTGCATCGGCTGGCCAGTTCCGGTCACCAACCCACCCACGCCCCTCCCGAAGGGCCTGCCCCCCATCCTGGGAGCCGGCGCATGGGGCGAGTCGGATGCGGTAGAACGCGTCCTGAGCGCGGTCCCCGGCAGCGCCACCATCCACCATGACGGCCCAGGCCACACCCTCTACGGCAACAACAGCTGCGCGCGAGACCACATCAACACCTACTTCACGGACCGTACGCTCCCACCCCAGAAAACCAAGTGCTGAGCCAGTCGCCCTGTCCCGTGAGGCGAGACATAACCCCCATGTAATTCACATCGTCGATGTCCACGGACTGTCTAATGCCGGGCGGGATCACCGGCCAGCCGACACGCAGCGCCCCCTGACATCAGGCAGCAGGGCCACAGATCAGCCAGCATCCAGCGCCCCCTGATATCGGGCGGAGCCACAGGCCAGCCAACACGCAGCACCTCCTGACGTCAGCCAGGGCCACAGGTCAACCAGCACGCAGCACCTCAACGACGGCGATGGCTTCCTTGAGCAAGTCGATCGGACATCCCCAATAGTCATAGATGCCGCCACGGGCGCGGTTGCTCCCGCAGATGACGAATACGCCGGTCCCCAGTTTCGCCTTGAGTTGACTGGCCAGCCAGCCGACGAAGCCGCTGTTGTCGAGCTCGGCGGGGAAGTGAAAGGAGAAGATCCCGAATTGCTCGATGTGTTCATGCTCTTGGGCGAGTGGAACCAGGCGGCTCCAGCTCTGGTCGTCGCGGACCACAGCCAGCGTGTCGCCGGTGAGCACCGGCGGCTGGTCGATGGGGAACTCTTCGAAGCACCAGACGCCGTCGTGCACCTGAACGTCGGCCTGAGCGATCACACAGCGGAGACGCACCTCGGTCTGTTCCGGCGTCTCCAAGCTGACACTGACCATCGGTGACATCTCCTCTGCGCCCTGCTCTGGAGCGTACGGTTGATCATCGCATTGCCTGGGCGCCGCACAGTTCCGGCCGGGGGGTGACCCAGACAACGCCGTCGCTCGATCGCTGATCTCTGGTAGTGCGCCGTCGGTGGCAGCGGCCATGGCCGAGTTCCCGCCAGACCGGCGGCCAGCGCGCCCCGCACAGGATGGGTCGGACGCGGCTGGCCGACCGGGTGCAGGCCCGGCGTCACGGCGATGAGACGCGGCTGATCGACCGGACGCCCGCCCAGCACCGTGGCGATGAGACGCGGGCGGCCGGATGTCGGTCCGGCGCGGCGGCGAGTGGACAGCACTGGCCACGGACGTAGGTCACCATTTTGTAAGGCGGCTTGCAAAGTACTGTAAGGCGCCTTACGATCGCTTGGTGATCAACAAGGAACGGCTGTCGTACGACGAGCTCGTGGCACTGCTCGGCGTCCCCTTCTCCGTCGAAGATGCGCGTGCCCGCTGGGCCTCGCTCGTGGAGGAAGCCAGGAACGGCAGGACTGTCATGATCACCCGAGAGCGCTGGCAATGGGCCGGACTGGTGCCGGTGTCGAAGGTGGGCGGGGTGTGGAGTGGCCTGCCCCTCGTGCCGGTATCGACGGCGCGGTCCAAGCTCGGCGACCTCGTCCGTCAGGTCGCCGACCCGTACGGGGAGCCCGTGCTGCTGGGCCGCCACCGCAGCCCGGTCGCCGGCTTGGTCTCGGCCCATGTCCTGCTGGGCAGGGCGGCGCCCTCAGAGCATCCGGCCGCCGATGCGCTGCTGGTCGGCGGCCACACCATTGCGCTCTCTCACGATCCCGTGGAAGGGCTCGTCCTGGCCGTCGCTCGCGATCAGAACGGCGCTGAGGTCTCGGCCGGGGCGGGGCGTAACTCCCGCGAAGCGCTGCGCGCCCTCGCCGAGCCGCCTCCGTGGAGCCAGCCAGGCTGGCCTGCGGCCGGCATGGCCGACATAGCCGGTGCGGACGGATCGGAGTAGACGGGCGACTCGTGCCCCTCCTGATGGGAGGCGCACAGCCTGATGGGAGGCGCACAGCCTGATGGGAGGCGCACAGCCTGATGGGAGGCGCACAGCCTGATGGGAGGCGCACAGCCTGATGGGAGGCGCACAGCAGATCAGACGGCCCGCTAGCCGCTCCTGCCGCCCGCCACCTGCCGCCCGCCACCTGCCACTTGCCGCCTGCCGCCTGCCGCCCGGCAGCGGGCACCCGGTACCCGGCATGAACGTAGCTGCAGTGATCACCAACCTTCGAGGGCGGTCAAACGCCTCCGTGGGTGGGTGCAGGTCAGGGGCTACTTCCGTGGAAAATTTCGCGCTGCTACCGAGGCTCCGGCTCCGTGCCACGCCCAGCACCCGAGGGTGGGTGAGGTGCCCCGGTGCCCGGAAGTCGGTGAGATGCCCGGCACCCAGGGGCCGGTGAGATGCCGGGTACCCGGGGGTGAGGTGCCCCGGTACCCGAGGGCGGGTGAGGTGCCCGGGAGCGGGCGAGGTGCCCGGGAGCGGGTGGGGTGCCGGTGCCCAGGGGCGGGTGAGGTACCCAACGGTAAGTGACGGTGAGTGACGCGTCCGGTGCCCGGCGGTGGGTGACGCGCCCGGCCTCTGACCGTCGGTGACGTGGTCGGCGAGTGAGGGCAGGGCGGGCCTGGGAAATGACGGTCGGGGGCGGTCTGGTAGCAGTGCGCGTCTGCAGTGCCGCTCGCACAGCGCCGTACGGAGCTCAAGCGCCCCGCGCGGCGCTGTATCCCGGCGGTCAGTACGCATTGTCCTGGCGTGGCGGATGCTCGGTACGGACACTCGTCCTAAGTGCATCAAGGTCGCATATTTGCAGCTTTAATAGTTCTAGCTGTAAGTTCTTCGGCATGAGCACCTACGAAGAGCGCTTGCGCCGGCCATCGTCCATTCGTTCGTTCCAGCTCGGGGACCTCAAGCTCAGCTATGTGCCCGACGGAGCCGTCCAGCTCAAGCCGTACGGGTGGCTGCCTGATGCGACCGAGCAGGACTGGGTCGAGAACTCCGCTTATCTCGACGACGCCGGTGCGCTGGTCGCCGGGATCGGTGGTCTGCTGGTCGAGTACGGAGAAAGGGCCCTGCTGATCGATGCGGGTCTCGGGCCGCTGTCTGCGCCCGATGATCCGGAGAACTCGAAGATCGGCGCCATCCGGGGCGGCAACCTGCTCGACAGCCTCGCCGAGCTGGGCCGAAGCCCCGAGGAGATTGAGGCGGTGGCCGTCACCCATCTGCACCTTGACCACATCGGCTGGGCTGCGTACCCCGCGCCCAGTGAGAATCACCCCGGGCCCGGTGAGAATCAGCCCGCGCCTGGTGGCGAACCCGCGCTCGCCAGCGCCGAATATCTGATCGCCGAGCCCGAATGGGCGCAGCGCCACCTGGTCATCGAGCACGGCACGAGTGAAGAGGCGCTTGCCGCGATGGCTCCCCGTGTTCGCACCGTGAGCGAGGACGAGGAGATCTTTCCTGGGGTACGGGTCATGCTGACTCCGGGGCACACGGCCGGGCACGCCGCCTACACGATCACGTCCGGGGGGCAGCGGCTGCTCGCGTTCGGCGATGCTCTGCATTCCTCGGTTCAGATCCGCCACCCGGAGTGGTCGGCCGGGTCCGATCTGGACTCGGTGGAATCGGCCGCGCATCGGCACCGGCTCGTCAAGGAGTTGCTGCGACCGGACACGTTCGGCTTCGGCATCCACTTCGCCGACGTCGCGTTCGGTCGTGTCGACAGCACCAGCGACGGCCCGACATGGCGTCCCGTGGCCTGACGTCCCATGGCCTGACGTCCCATGGCCTGGCGTCCCATGGCCTGGCGTCCCATGGCCTGGCGTCCCATGGCCTGGCGTTGGCCTGGCGTTGGCCTGGCGTTGGCCTGGCGTTGGCCTGGCGTCCCGTAGCTTGGCCGACCCTCCGGTCCTTGCGCACTCGCTCATGACAGGTGAGTCGGTCGGCGCTGCAAGGGTCCGACCGGTGGCCGCGCCGGGCCATGGATCCGCCGCTCCCCCTCACCGCCCCGTCGGATCCGGCGGGTGAGGCTGGCCGTGCTGAGATCCGATCGGTGACGGTCTCGGGATCGGGTGAAGGTCCCCAGGACCAGGTGACGGCCTCAGGATCGGGTGAAGGCCCAGGACCAGGTGACGGTCCCGGGACCAGGTGACGGCCTCAGGGCCGGGTAGCGGGCTCAGGGCCGGGTGGCGGTCCCGGGACCAGGTGGCGGCCTCAGGGCCGGGTGGCGGTCCCAGGACCAGGTGACGGTCCCAGGGCCAGGTGGCAGGCTCAGGGCCAGGGGCGGACGTCAGGAGCGGGTGGGGGTGGGGGTGCCGTGCCAGCTGGCCCACAGAGCCGCGTAAGAGCCCCCCGCAGCCACCAGCTCCTCATGCGACCCCAGCTCACTGATCCGCCCGTCCTCCACCACAGCCACCCGATCGGCATCGTGCGCCGTGTACAGCCGATGCGCGATCGCGATCACCGTCCGCCCATCAAGCACAGCCGCCAGCGACCGTTCCAGGTGCCTGGCGGCGCGGGGGTCGATGAGCGAGGTGGCCTCGTCCAGCACCAGGGTGTGCGGGTCGGCGAGCACCAGCCGCGCCAGCGCGAGCTGCTGCGCCTGCGCGGGCGAGACGGCGAGCCCGCCGGAGCCCACTTCGGTCTCCAGCCCGGACGGCAGCGCCCGCACCCACTCCAGCGCGTCCACCGCCCCGAGTGCCTTCAGCACGGCCGGGTCGTCGGCGTCGGGCCGGGCGATGAGCAGGTTCTCGCGTACGGTCCCCTTGAACACGTGGTGCTCCTGGGTGACCAGCGCGACGTGCCCCCGGAGCTCGTCCAGCGGCAGGTCCACGAGCGGCACCCCGCCCACGCTCACCGAGCCGGTGCGCGGCCCGTGGATCCCGGCCAGCAACCGCCCCAGCGTGGACTTGCCGGCCCCCGAGGGACCCACCATGGCCAGCCGTTCGCCGGGCTGCACGGTCAGGGAGACGCCGTGCAGCACGTCCCGCCCCTCGCGGTACGCGTACCGGACCTCCGCCGCCTCCAGCAGCTCCCCGTCGGGACGCGCGGCGGCGGCCTCCCGGTCGTCGGGCACGTTGGCCACGCCGAGCAGCCGCGCCATGGCCGCCCCGCCCACCTGCAGCTCGTCGATCCACATCAGGAACCTGTCCAGCGGGTCGATGAGCTGCTGCGCGTAGAGCGTCGCGGTGGCCACCTGGGCCAGCGTGACCCAGCCGTTGGTGTAGAACAGGCCGCCGAACAGCAGCGCGCTCACCACGGGGATGACATAGCCCAGCTCGACGGCGGGATACCAGCGGACGCGCAACCCCAGGGTGTAGCGCTCGGCCGCGAAGGACCGTCCGATGTCGTCGTCGGTACGCGACCGGCGGCGCGCCTCCAGCCTGAGCGCCTCCACGGCCCTGGCGCCCTCGACGGTCTCGGCCAGGCCCTCGGTCATGTCGGCGTAGGCGGCGTTCTCGCGGAGATAGCCGTCGCGCGCCCGCTTCAGGTACCAGCGAGTCGAGATCGCGATCAGGGGGCCGGCGATCAGCATCGGCAGCATGAGCAGCGGGCTGACCAGTAGCAGCGCGCCGATGGTGATCACGAAGGTGACGAGGGCGATCAGCGTCTCCGGCACCGCGTGCCGGACGGTGCGCGAGAGCGAGTCCACGTCACGGGACGTCCTGGTGATCAGGTCGCCGGACCCGGCTCGTTCGACGGTGGACAGCGGCAGCCCGAGCACGCGGTCCACGAACTCCTCGCGCAGCTCGGCCAGCACCTTCTCGCCGAGCCTGGCGGAGGCCAGCACGGCGTAGCGCACGAGGAGGCCCTGCAGGAGCAGGAAGAGGCCGATGGCGGCCGCGACGACGGCGACGTTGACCTCGACGCCGTACTGGAGGTCCTCCACCAGCCCGCCGAGCTGCCACGGCACGAGCAGGCCCGCGACGGCGGCCAGCCCGTGCAGGGCGAGGGTGGTGGCGAGCCGGCGCGGATATTTCAGCGTCAGCCGCCGGGCGTAGGCACGCACCTGTTTCTGATCGGCGACCGGCAGGATCTCGCGGGTCATGAGTCAGTCCTCCCCACGGGTCACGGTCGCGGCGTATTCGGGGGAGCTGTCGAGCAGCTCCCGGTGTGCGCCCTCGGCGAGCACCCGCCCGCCCTCGACGTAGATCACGTGGTCGGTACGGTCGAGCACCAGCGGGCTGGTCGTGCAGATCAGCGTGGTCTTGCCGGCCCGGGCCTTGGCCAGCCGCTCGGCGATGCGGGCCTCGCTGTGGGCGTCGACCGCGCTGGTCGGCTCGACCAGGATGAGCACCTCCGGGTCGGTCAGCAGCGCTCTGACCAGGCGCAGCCGCTGCTGCTGCCCGCCGGAGAACTCCCGCCCCGACTCGGCCACCTGCGCGTCGAGCCCGTCGGGCAGGGCCTCCACGATGTCGGTGGCGCAGGCCGCGTCCAGGGCCTGGCTCACCTGGAGGTCGGAGGCGCCGCCACGGACGTCCAGCTCGTCGCGCAGCCGGCCGGTGAACAGCCGGGCGCCGTTGTCGGCGACCAGGATCCGGGAGCGGATCTCGGGCATGGGCAGGGAGGCGAGCTCGGTGGCGCCGAAGGTGACGTCGCCGGCGGTGTAGCGGCCGAGCCGGTCGGCGATGGCGATGGCGTCCTCGGGCTCGTTCGCGGCGACGGCGGTGAGCGAGCCGGGTTGCACGGTGACGCCGCTGTAGGAGTCGCGCAGCACGCCGCCCGCGCTGCTCGCGACGCCGCCGGTCACCTCGGGCTCGATGGACAGGATCCGGATCACGCGCCCGGCCGCCACGTGCCCCTTGGTGATCTTGTCGGCGGCCTCGGTGAGCGTGCGCATGGGGCCGATCAGGAACACCGCGTACAGGTAGAAGGCGACGAGCTGGCCCGTGGGGATGTCGCCGGCCACGACGAAGGAGGCGCCGATGCCCGTGACGATCGCGATGAGCAGGCCGGGCAGCAGGATCTGGGCGCCTTCGAGCACCGACTCGACCCCGGCGACCCGCACCCCGGCCTTGCGCGCGCGCTGCGACTCCTCGCGGTAGCGCTCGGCGAACACCTGCTCGCCGCCGATGCCGCGCAGCACGCGCAGCCCGGCCACGATGTCGGCGGCCCTGGTGGACAGCTCGCCGGTCAGCTCGCGCTGCGCGCGCTGCCGCCGGTGCAGGGGCCGCAGCAGCGGCCCGACGGCGACGGCCATGAGCGGCACGCCGAACAGGACGAGCAGCCCCAGCGGCAGCGAGGTCGAGATGAGGATCACGGTGACGGTGACGATGGCCACGATCGAGCCGGTGGCGCGCAGCAGGATGTCCATGGAGCTGCCGATGTGGGCGATGTCGGAGTTTCCGACGCTGACGACCTCGCCGGTCGAGAGCCGCTTCGGCAGCGTGGCGCCCAGCCTGGTGGCCTGCCTGGTGGTCAGCTGGACGGTGCGGTAGGCGGCGGCCAGCCAGTTGAAGACGGCCATCCGGTGCCGCATGACCCCGGTGAACGCCTGCAGCAGCCCGAGCCCGAACAGGATCGACGCCCAGAGCAGCAGCCCGCGGGTGTCCTTGGCGGTGACGGCCTCGATGCCCTTCCCGAGCACGGCCGGCATCAACGCCTGCACCAGCCACCACAAGGTCGCGTAGCCGATGCCGGCCAGCAGGGATCGCGTCTGCCGCCGCGCGTTCCACCAGAGGAAGCGCAGCGGGCTGCGGATGTCGGGCACGCCAGGATCGGCCTCAGGAAGGGAGCGCATAGCCTGACAACATTGACAAGGTCTCCCCCGGCCCGGCAAACCATTTTCGCCAGGCCGAAGGCCGGCTACACGGACCTGAAGGCCCGCAGCGTGTATGCCAGCGCGACCAGCGCGGTCGCCGCGAGCAGCACATACCCGATCGTGTACGCCCCCGCGGCGGTGTAGACGGCGCCCATCACGAGCGGCGGGAAATACCCGCCCAGCCCGCCCGCCGCACCGACGAGCCCGGTCACCGTCCCGACCCTGGACGCCTCGACGAGCTTGGCCACCAGCGCGAACACGCCGCCCGTCCCGAGCCCCAGGAAGAACGCCATGAGCACGAAGCCGACGCCGGCGGGCACCTCGGCCGGCGGCTTGAGCGCCAGCACGAGCGCCATCAGCGCGGTGCCGCCGAGCGAGACGAGCAGCACTTTGACCGGCCCGACCCGGTCGGAGAGCGTGCCGCCGAGCGGCCTGGACAGCACGGCCGCGATGGAGAACCCGGCCGTGCGCAGCCCGGCGTCGGTCTGGGCGAAGTGGTAGACGTTCTGCAGCAGCGTCGGCAGGTAGGTGGAGAAGGCGACGAACCCGCCGAAGGTCACCGCGTACAGGAAGGCGCACTGCCAGGTGGCCTTGATCTTCATGACCTCCTTGATCCTGGGCAGCGCCGAGGCGGTCGAGGGCGTCCAGGCCGGCGAGTTCCGGCTGCCGCCCAGCATGATCACGCCCATCAACGCCAGCACGGCCGCTATCAGCAGGTGCGCCGACGGCCGCCCGAAGTCCTCCACCAGGCGCGGCGTGAAGAAGGACGACAGCGCCGTGCCGCCCATCCCGGCCCCGAACACGCCGGTCGCGAACCCTCTGCGCGGGGCCTCGTACCAGGCGTTCACGAACGGGATGCCGACCGCGAACGACGTCCCGGGAATGCCCAGCAGGAACCCCCAGAACAGCAGCCAGCCGTAGGAGTTCGACCAGCCGACGAACAGGACGGGCACGATCGACACGAAGCAGATGATCGCGAACATCCGCCGCCCGCCGAGCCGGTCGGTCAGCATGCCCACCGGGATCCGCCCCAGCGACCCGACCAGCACGGGGATCGCGACCAGCAGCGACGTCTGCGTCGGCGACAGCGTGAGCTGCCGGCTGTAGCTGCCCGACAGGGGCCCGATCAGGTTCCACGCCCAGAACGTCACCGCGAACGCGGCCGTGGCCAGGCCCAGGTTTCGCACCTGACCTTTACGAAGCTCACCCATACACCCTGTGTAACAGAGAGTCACTTTCTGTGATGAAGTGGGGGGCATGAGCGCCGAGGAAGCCCTGCTGAAGACCGGCCGGTTCCTGCGCAGATCGGTCACCAGCGACGACCTGCGTACCGTCTACCTGACGGGCGGCACCGAAGGGGACGCCTTCTACCGCGACCGGTGGAGCCACGACAAGGTGGTCCGCTCCACGCACGGCGTGAACTGCACGGGTTCGTGCTCGTGGAAGGTGTTCGTCAAGGACGGCATCATCACGTGGGAGTCGCAGGAGACCGACTACCCGAGCGTCGGCCCCGACCGCCCCGAATACGAGCCGCGCGGCTGCCCGCGCGGCGCCGCCTTCTCCTGGTACACCTACTCGCCGACCCGGATCCGCTACCCGTACGCCAGGGGCGTCCTGGTCGAGATGTACGCGGAGGCGAAGGAGCGGCTGGCCGACCCGGTGGCCGCCTGGGCAGAGATCACGACAAATCCGGAAAAGCGGGAAAAATACCAGAGCGCCCGCGGCCGTGGCGGCCTCGTCCGCATCCCCTGGGACCTGGCCACCGAGATGATCGCCGCCGCCCACGTCCACACCATCAGGACGTACGGCCCCGACCGGATCGCCGGGTTCTCCCCCATCCCGGCCATGTCGATGGTCTCCCACGCCGTCGGGGCCAGGTTCGTGTCGCTGATCGGCGGCACCATGCTCTCCTTCTACGACTGGTACGCCGACCTCCCGGTGGCCTCCCCCCAGGTGTTCGGCGACCAGACCGACGTGCCGGAGTCCGCCGACTGGTGGGACGCCGCGTACCTGATGCTGTGGGGCTCGAACGTCCCCGTCACCCGCACCCCCGACGCCCACTGGATGGCCGAGGCCCGCTACCGCGGCCAGAAGGTCGTGGTGATCTCGCCCGACTACAACGACGCGGCCAAGTTCGCCGATGAGTTCCTGAGCGTGCGGCCGGGCACGGACGGCGCGCTGGCCATGGCCATGGGGCACGTGCTGCTGAAGGAGTTCTTCGTCGAGCGCGAGACGCCCTACTTCACCGACTACGTCAAACGCTTCACCGACCTGCCCTTCCTGGTCCGGCTGACCGAGCACGAGGACGCGTACGTGCCCGGCAGGTTCCTCACCGCGAAGGACCTCGGCTCGCAGGAGGAGGCGGCCGAGTGGAAGACCGTCCTCATGTCGCCGGAGGGCGAGCCGGTGGTGCCGAACGGCTCGGTCGGCTTCCGCTGGACCGATTCGGGCAAGGGCCGCTGGAACCTGAGCCTCGACACCGACCCCGCACTCACCCTGTACGGCGGCGAGACGGCCGAGGTGCTGCTGCCCCGCTTCGACGACGGCCATTCGGTACGCAGGGGCGTCCCCGTCAGGCGCGTGGCCGGGCACCTGGTCACGACGGTGTTCGACCTGCTGCTGGCCCAGTACGGAGTGGGACGGGCGGGGCTGCCCGGGGTCTGGCCGGCCGGCTACGACGACGCGGCGGAGCCGTACACGCCGGCCTGGCAGGAGCCGATCACGGGCGTGCCCGCGCGCAGGGCCGTGAAGATCGTCAGGGAGTTCGCGAAGACGGCCGAGGCCACCGAGGGCCGCTGCATGCTCATCCTCGGGGCGGGCACCACGCAGTGGTTCCACGGCGACACGATCTACCGCGCGTTCCTGACCCTCCTCATGCTGACCGGCTGCCAGGGGCGCAACGGCGGCGGCTGGGCGCACTACGTCGGCCAGGAGAAGTGCCGCCCGCAGACCGGGTGGGCGGTGCTGGCGGGCGCGCTGGACTGGTCGAGGCCGCCGCGGCAGGCGCCGGGGACGCCGTACTGGTATCTGCACACCGACCAGTGGCGCTACGACCGCTTCGACGCGAGCGAGCTGACCTCGCCGCTCGCGCCGGGGGCGTTCCGCGGCAAGCACACCGCCGACCTGGTGACGGAGGCGGTCAGGAACGGCTGGATGCCGATGTCCCCCGCCTTCGACCGGAACCCCCTGGACCTCGGCGACGCCGACGACCCGATCGCCTACACCCGCGCGGAGCTCGCGGCCGGCCGGCTGCGGCACGCCGCCGAGAACCCCGACGACCCCCGCAACTGGCCCCGCGTGCTGACCCTGTGGCGGTCGAACCTGTTCGGCTCCTCCGCCAAGGGCAACGAGTATTTCCTGCACCACCTGCTCGGCGCCACGTCGAACCTGGAGCACCCGGACGAGCAGGCGCCGAAGGGCAAGCTGGACCTGCTGCTGACGCTCGACTTCAGGATGACCTCCTCGACGGTCTTCTCCGACATCGTCCTGCCGGCCGCCACCTGGTACGAGAAGTACGATCTGTCGTCCACGGACATGCACCCGTTCGTGCACGCGTTCAACCCGGCGATCTCCCCGCCCTGGGAGACGAAGACCGACTTCGCCGCCTTCCACGCCATCGCCCGCGCCTTCAGCCGCCTGGCCAGGGAGCACCTGGGCGTGCGCAAGGACGTGGTCGCGGTCGCGTCCCAGCACGACACGCCGACCGAGATCGCCGGGCCGGGCGGGCAGCTCGGGCTCAAGGTGGTCGAGCGCGACTTCGGCGCGGTGGCCGAGAAGCTGGCGGCGCTGGGACCGCTCACCGAGCAGCTCGGCCTGCCGGTCAAGGGCATCACGTTCATGCCGGACGAGGAGGTCGCCTGGCTGGGCCAGAGCTGCGGCCTGGTGCCGCGCGGCGTGGCCAAGGGCCGGCCCGAGCTGGACACCGACGCCAAGGCCTGCGAGGCGATCCTGGCCCTGTCGGGCGTGAGCAACGGCCGGCTGGCGGTGCAGGGCTTCAGGCAGCTCGCCCAGCGCACGGGCATGAGCTTCGACGGGCTGGCGCACGAGGGCCACCGCATCGTCTTCTCCGACACCCGGGCCAGGCCCGTCCAGGTCGGGGCCAGCCCCGAGTGGTCGGGCAAGGAGGCGTACAACCGCCGTTACTCCCCCTTCACGGTCAACGTCGAGAACGGCAAACCCTGGCACACGCTCACCGGGCGCATGCACTTCTTCCTCGACCACGACTGGATGCACGAGTACGGCGAGGCGCTCCCGATCTACCGCCCCCCGCTGGACCTGGCCGCGCTGTACGGCGAGAGCGGCACCCTGCGCTACCTGACCCCGCACAGCAAGTGGTCGATCCACTCCGAGTACCAGGACAACCTGCTCATGCTGTCGCTGTCGAGGGGCGGCCCGACGATCTGGATGTCCACGGAGGACGCCGCCAGGATCGGCGTGGCGGACAACGACTGGATCGAGGCGGTCAACCGCAACGGCGTGGTCGTGGCCAGGGCCGTCGTCTCCTACCGCATGCCGCAGGGCACGGTCTACATGCACCACGCCCAGGACCGCCTGATCGACGTGCCCAAGTCGGCGGCGACCGGCCGGAGAGGCGGCATCCACAACGCGCTGACCAGGGTGTTCATCAAACCCACGCACATGATCGGCGGGCACGCCCAGCTCTCGTACGGCTTCAACTACTTCGGGCCCACGGGCAACCAGCGCGACGAGATCACCACCATCCGCCGCAGATCCCAGGAGGTGGACTACTGATGCGAATCATGGCCCAGATCGCCATGGTGATGAACCTGGACAAGTGCATCGGCTGCCACACGTGCTCGGTCACCTGCAAGCAGACCTGGACGAACCGGCCCGGCGTCGAGTACGTCTGGTTCAACAACGTCGAGACCCGCCCAGGCCAGGGCTACCCGAGGCGCTACGAGGACCAGGAGCGCTGGCGCGGCGGCTGGACGCTGACCCGCGGGGGCAAGCTGAAGCCCCGGGCGGGCGGCCGGCTCCGCAAGCTGTTCACCATCTTCGCCAACCCGCTGATGCCCTCGATCCAGGACTACTACGAGCCCTGGACCTACGACTACGAGCACCTCACCAACGCCCCGCTCTCCGATGACGTCCCCGTCGCGCCGCCCAGGTCGCTGATCAGCAACGAGCCGATGACGATCCGCTGGAGCGCCAACTGGGACGACAACCTCGGCGGCGACCCCACGCCCGACCCCGTGCTGGCCAAGGTGTCCGACCAGGTCAAACTGGACTTCGAGCAGGCGTTCATGTTCTACCTGCCGCGCATCTGCGAGCACTGCCTGAACCCGTCGTGCGTGGCCTCCTGCCCGTCCGGGGCCATGTACAAGCGGGCCGAGGACGGCATCGTGCTCGTCGACCAGGACCGCTGCCGCGGCTGGCGGATGTGCGTGACGGGGTGCCCGTACAAGAAGGTGTATTTCAACCACAAGACCGGCAAAGCGGAGAAGTGCACGTTCTGCTATCCCCGGGTGGAGGTGGGCCTGCCCACCGTCTGCTCGGAGACCTGCGTCGGCCGGCTGCGGTATATCGGCGTCCTGCTGTACGACGCCGACCGCGTGACGGAGGCGGCCTCGGCCGCCGACGAGCGCGACCTGTACGAGGCCCAGCTCGACCTCTTCATCGACCCCGAGGACCCGGTTGTGGAGGCGGCCGGGCTGCCCGCCGACTGGGTGGAGGCCGCGCGCCGGTCTCCCGTGTACCAGTTGATCAAGAAATATCGGATAGCGCTCCCGCTGCACCCGGAGTACCGGACGCTGCCCATGGTCTGGTACGTCCCGCCGCTCTCCCCCGTCGTGGACGCCCTGTCCACCAGCGGGCACGACGGCGAGGACGCGGGCAACCTGTTCGCCGCGATCGAGTCGCTGCGCATCCCCGTCGGGTACCTGGCGGAGCTGTTCACCGCGGGCGACCCGGCGCCGGTGACGGCCGCGCTGCGCCGCCTGGCCGCGATGCGCTCGTACATGCGCTCGGTCAACCTGGGGGAGCCGCCGGTCCTGGCGGACGCGGGGCTGACCGAGGACGACGTGCACGCGCTCTATCGGCTGCTGGCCGTGGCGAAGTACGAGGAGCGCTACGTGATCCCGACGGCCTACGGCAATCCGCCCGGCGTCGTGGAGGAGGCCGGCTGCAGCCTCGACTACGACGGCGGCCCCGGCATGCAGGGCCCGTTCGGCGAGGCGTCCGGCCGTACCGTCCCGGTCTCGATCGAGAGCTTCCACGGCCTGAAGCAGCGCCAGACCAGCGACGAGGTCACCCGCGACCGGGTGAACCTGCTCAACTGGGACGGCCGAGGCACCCCCGCGGGCCTGTTCCCGCCCAAGAAGGGACAGACATGACCACCGGCAGCGCCGTGATCTGGCAGGCCGCCGCGCACCTGCTCGCCTACCCCGACGAACGCTTCTGGCGCCGCCTGCCGCTCATCGAGGAGGCCGCGGAGCCGCACTTCGGCGCGTTCCTCGCCCGGGCCGCCGCGCTCGGGCCCGGCGAGCTGGCCGCCCACTACGTCGACACGTTCGACCTGCAGCGGCGCTGCTGCCTCTACCTGACCTACTACACCGACGGCGACACCCGCCGCCGCGGTCAGTCGCTGGCCGCGCTGAAGGCGCACTTCCGCGCGGCGGGGTGGGAGCTGATGGAGGACGAGCTGCCCGACTTCCTGCCGGTGCTGCTGGAGTTCGCCGCGCTCGACCCGTCGGGTCCCGCGCTGCTCGAAGCGCATCGGGCGGGGCTGGAGCTGCTGCTGGCCGCCCTGACCGAGCGCGAATCGCCGTACGCGCTCGTGATCGGCACGGTGTGCGCGGCCCTGCCGCCGCTGACCGCCGCCCAGCGCGGCGCGATGCTGCGCCTGGCCGCAGGGGGGCCGCCCGCCGAGACCGTGGGAGGTTATCTGTGACCTGGGCAGAGAGCCTGCTCTGGGTGATCACGCCCTACGTCACGCTGGTGATCCTGGTGGGCGGGCTGATCTGGCGCTACAGGTACGACAAGTTCGGCTGGACCACCCGCTCGTCCCAGCTCTACGAGAGCCCGCTGCTGCGCGTGGCCAGCCCGTTGTTCCACTATTCGCTGCTGTTCGTGATCGTCGGCCACGTGACCGGGCTGCTCATCCCGGTGCGCTGGACCGACGCGATCGGCGTGTCCAACGACGCCTACCACACGAACGCGCTCGTCTGGGGCGGCCTGGCCGGCCTGGCCACCCTCGTGGCGCTGGGGCTGCTGATCTACCGCCGCCGCACCAACGGGCCCGTGTTCCTGGCCACCACCACCAACGACAAGACGATGTACGTGGTGCTGGCGGCGGCCATCCTGGCCGGCGTGCTGACCACGATCGCGGGATTCGTGCCCAGCGAGGTGAGCTATCGGACCACGGTCGCGCCCTGGTTCCGGGGCATCTTCGTGCTGCGGCCGGACGCCGAGGCGATGAGCCACGCGAGCAGTCTTTACAAGGTGCACACACTGATCGGGATGGCGCTGTTCGTACTCTTCCCGTTCAGCCGCCTGGTGCACGCGCTTTCCGCCCCGTTGGGCTATTTGTTCCGTCCTTACATCGTGTATCGGAGCCGGTCTCGATAGCGTGCCGAGGTGCCCGGGAGGGGGCAGAGTGCGCCAGAATCGACCCTTGTGAAGCACGGGTACACCAACAGCACGGTCGGCGACGGCGCCCTGGTGGTCAAATGTTACGAGGGCCCTGAGGCGGCGTTCAGACTGAGCACGGAGAGCAGATATCTGCGCCGCCTGCGCGGCCGGCTCCCGGTCCCCCGCGTTCACCAGGTCACCTCGACGAGCCTGACCACCCGCTTCGTCTCCGGCTCCCACGGCCAGGATCTGCTGGACGATGGCCGCGCCGTGGAGGTGCTCACCGAGTGCGGCCGCATCCTGGCGCGCATCCACCGGCTCGGCATCGTCCACGGCGACTTCGGGCCCCAGAACATGCTGTTCCATCCGGCCACGTTCGAGACGACCGCGATCCTCGACTGGGAGTGGGCCCATCCGGGCCGCCCGATCGAGGACCTCGCCTGGTGCGAGTGGATCGTCCGCAGCCACCATCCCGAGCACGTGCCGCTGCTGCCGCACTTCTTCGCCGCCTATGGCGCCGAGGTGCCCCCGTGGCCTGAGCGCCAGGCGGCGATGGTGGCGCGCTGCAAGAGCCTGATCGACTTCTGCGCCCGCTGGGAGCCCGGCGGGGGCGGCGAGCGGTCCTGGCACGACCGCCTCGCCACCACGGCCGCCTGGACCGAGTGATCGCTCACGCCTCACGGCCGTCCCGCTCACCGCCTACGGCTGTCCCGCTCACTTCTGCGGGCGCAGGCTCCTGATCAGCGTCACCGCGTCGCCGAGCAGCGCGATCTCCCGCGCGGAGAGCGCGCGATCGGCGCCGCGCCTGGCCCTGGCCTGGTCGAGCCCGGCGCCGAAGTCCATCGCCGCGCCCAGCCCGGCGAGCAGCGCCCGCAGCACCGCCAGCGCCTCCGGCGCGAACCCGCTGTCGGCGTCGGCCGCGACCTGCGCCAGGATCACCGCCGACATGCCGCAGTCCAGCCCCGGAGGGCCTTCGCGGGTGTTGCACCAGTCGATCACGACCGGCCCGTCCGGCGTGCTCAGCACGTTGTCCGGATGCAGGTCGAGGTGCAGCACCCGGTCGGCGGGATCGGCCGAGTCCTTGGCCGGGATCTCGTGCAGGCGGCGGAGCAGCCGCGCGAGGACGTCGCCCGCCTCCTCCGGCGAGGTCTCCCCGTCGATCAGCGCGCGCAGCAGCGTCGGCCCGTGCAGCCGGGACATCACCAGGTCGGTGGCCGTGCTCTCGCCGAGGTAGACCTCGGGCACGGGGTATCCGTGGCCCGCCACGTACGCCATGACCGCCGCCTCCCTGCGGGCGTCCATGGCGACGCGGTAGCGGCGCAGGACCCGCCCGCCGCCGATCGCGTACACGTCGGCGCTACGCCCCGACCCGAGCAGCTCGCCGATCTCCATGCGCACCAACCTACCGAGCCGCCCGCTCCAGCTCGGCCAGCTCCGTGGTGTGCTCGCGCTCCATCGCCGCCGCCAGCTCCCGCACCTCGCGGTCGCCGCCCGCGCTCTGCTCCCCCTTGGCCACCAGCACGAGCTGATCCAGGTACGCCTTGAGCAACGTGACGAACCGCCGGTCGAAGGCGGCGTCCCGGAGGTCGTTCAGCGCGCGCAGATCGCCGGCGGTGGGCATGCCGGGCATGTCGTGCTGGGTGTGCGGGTTCGCACCGGTGACGCCGGTCCGGCCGAGCAGCGCGCGGAGCCGGCCGCGTCCCTTCTCGTGCCGTTCTGCGAGCCGTACGGACAGATCGGCGAGCGGCCGGCCGGCCGCGTGGCCGGGGGCCAGCTCCAGCAGCGGCAGCGCGCGGCCGTGCAGGGCCTCGGCCAGTTGCAGCCAGGCCACGTCGGTGACGCTGAACCGCCCAGCGGGCTGCTCGGCGGCGGGCTGTACGGCGGCTGAGCAGCCGGAGATGAGAAGCAGAAGCAGGAGGATCCGTGGCACGCGCGGCTCTCCAAGAGGTCAGGTCCGGGCGGGGGGCCGCCCGCCCGGACGTTGAGCATCGTTACGACGGACGCCCGTCGGCGCCGCACTTGATGATCGGACGGATGCAGTCACGCACCCGCCGGTCCATCTCCGCCACCGGCCAGGCGTTGAAGAAGTCGCCGTGCATCGTGAACCCGCCGCCCGACGCCAGCCGGAAGTGCGACGGATCGCCGCTCACCGGATAGCGGATCACCTGGCGCAGCTTCGGCACGGGCACGGGATGCGTGCTCGGGCACGCGCCCGCCACCGGGTAGGCCATGTGACTCTTGTGGTCGGCGGAGTCCAGGTCCCGCCCGTTCCAGCACTGCGGGAAGTCCAGGTACGACTCCAGCATCGTCCCCGACGGGCAGTTCACGAAGTCCTTCGACGCGCCCACGTGCCCGGCGTGCAGGCACGACCACCGGGAGATCGTGGAGTCGTCAGGCGCGGTCGCCTTGGCGTTGCCCGCCACGATCCGCAGACCGAGCGGCAGCGACTGGGTCCTGGCGATGATGTCGTCACGCACCCCTTCGCCCAGGTAGTAGAAGGTGACGATGGCCGGCTCCACCGCGGCGCCGTCCCGGTAGAGGGTCGGCACCCAGTACGAGGATTTGTCGACGGCCGGGTTGCAGTTGGTGGCGCCGAGCTGGAGGTCGGCCAGCTTCGTGTGCGCGTTCGTGACGCGGCTGCCGAAGAAGCTGTGCATGTGGGAGGCGCCCGGCAGCCCGGGGAAGACGATCGGGTCGTCGGGCAGGCGGTGGCTGAACGGGCAGTCGGCGAGGAACTCGGCCACCCGTACGACCTGGGCGTCAGCCGGGCGCGGAGCGACGGCGAACATGCCGAGCAGCACGGATAAGAGCGCGAGCAGTCGTGAGGCGAACATGGCGGCTCCCTTCGTGATCATTGGTAGACCCGTACGTAGTCGACGAGCATCCGGGCCGGGAACGGCGTGGCCGCATTGGGCGGCCCCGGCCAGTCACCGCCGACCGCGAGGTTGAGGATGAGATAGAACGGGTGGTCGAAGATCCAGGGGCCGCGCGTCTGCTCCACCTGGTCCTTGCTGATCGTGAACACCGTCCGGCCGTCCAGCGTGTAGACGATGCCCTTGCTGTCCCAGTTCGCGGCCCAGACGTGGAAGTCGTCGGAATAGTCGGCCCCGCTGGGCAGCGTGTAGGGCGCGCCGACACCGCCGCCGCCGTTGTACGCGGGCGCGTGGACGGTCGAGTAGGACGTCTTCACGTCCTTGCCGAGGACCTCCATGATGTCGACCTCGCCGTTGTACGGCCACGGCCGCCCGGTCAGGAAATCGGCTCCCATCATCCAGAACGCCGGCCAGAACCCGTTCCCCTTGGGCACCCTGATCCTGGCCTCGACCCGGCCGTAGGTGAAGTGGAACTTCGTGCCGGTGTTCATCCTGGCCGAGGTGTACTGGCAGGTGCCGCTGCCGGTCAGCGGATCCGTCGGGCACGCGCTGCCCGGCGTGGCCTGCTTGCGCGCCTCCATGACCAGGTTCCCCTGGCCGTCCATGGAGGCGTTGTCGTGGTTGGTGTAGTACTCCAGCTCGTTGTTCGGCCCGGTGCCCGGGTCGGCCCGCCACTTGGCGGCGTCGGGCTTGGTGCCGCTCGCGCCGTTGAACTCATCGCTCCACACCAGGGCCGGCGGGTTGGCCGGGTCCTTCGGCGGGGCGGGCGGGTCGGTGGGATTGCCGCCGGTGCCGTACACCTGGAACTCCCACAGGCTGTAGCCGTAGGCGGTGGCTCGCTGGGTGCCGTACATCCGGACGTACCGGCCGGATCCGCTGACGTTGAGCGTCTGCTTGAACCCGGCGCTGCTGGTCGTGCTGTAGATCGTCGTCCAGCTGGCGGCGTCGCCGGAGACCTGGAGCTGGTACGACCTGGCATGGGCCGGATCCCACTGCAGCACGACCTTGCTGATCTGCGCGGTCGCGCCCAGGTCCACGTAGATCCAGCCCGGGTCCACCCAGCCGGTGGTGGAGCTGGTCGCCCACCTGCTGGCAGGGTCGAGGTCGAACGCCCTGGCCGGGGTGCACTCCCAGCAGTTGGCGTCGTGCTGCGAGGTGGAGGCGACGCCGGGCTTGTTGTACGACAGCAGCCGCTCGCCGCCCGTCCCGCCGCCGGTGCCGTAGACCTTGAACTCCCAGAGGCTGTAGCCGTACTGGGTGGCGCGCTGGGTGCCGAGGACGCGGACGTACCGGCCGCTGCCGGAGACGTTCAGCGTCTGGTCGCCGCCGGTGCCGGTGGTCGTGGAGTGGAGATTCGTCCAGGACGCGCCGTCGGTGGACGCCTGGACCTGGAAGGCGGTGGCGTACGCGGCCTCCCAGGTGAGCTGCACCTGGGAGATGGACGCGGTGGCGCCGAGGTCCACCTGGATCCATTGCGGGTCGGAGAAGGCGCTGGACCAGCGGGTGCCCGCGTTGCCGTCCACGGCCGCCGAGGCGGGGAAGGCGGCGGCGCTTTCCGTGGAGGCGGCGGTGGCGGGCTTGCCCTGGGACAGCAGGGAGGCGGCGGAGGCGGGCGGCACCGCCAGGAGTGACAGGGTGAGCATGAGGGCGAGGAGTGTCCCCAGGCGGCGGACGCCTGGGCTGAGGGGTGGACTCACGACGTCTCCGTCAGTGTAAGGGGAGAGGGGTTCGGGGGAGCGCTCCCTGAGATGGAGACTGCTCGCGTCGGTAACCCCTGTCAAGGTCCTGGTTAACCCTGTGGAAACCATCCTGACATCAAAGAGAGCGCTCTCTCAGCAACTCCCTGGAGTTCTTCCATAGACCTGAACAGCAACGATGCCCAACCCATCGCCACCTCCACCCATATCCGGCCAGGCACCGGAGAAACACCGGATCCGGCCACCTTCTTGACGCCCGCCTGCCCCGCACCGCACCCTCATGAGGGAGCGCTCTCTCACCACCCCCACCCCTTCGTGAAGGACCCCGCAGCGCCGTGAACCGACCCACCCTCGAAGCCGTCGCCGCCCGCGCCGGCGTCTCCAAGTCCAGCGTCTCCCGCGTGATCAACGGCGCGTCGACCGTCGCCCCCTCCATCCGCGACGTCGTGCTGAGAGCCGTCAGGGAGCTCGGCTACGTTCCGCATGCCGCCGCGCGCAACCTCGCCACCCGCCGCACGAACGCGGTCGCCCTCGTCGTCTCCGACCCGCCCAAGGGCCTGGTCTCCGACGATCCGATGTTCTCGGCCGTGGTCCGCCAGGCCAGCAGGAAGCTGGAGGCCGCCGGCAAGCAGGTGGTGCTCATGCTGGCCGGCTCGGACGACGGCCGCGCCAGAGTGGCCCGGTACGTCGCCGCCGGTCACGTGGACGGCGTCATGCTCGTCTCCATGCACGGCGCCGACTCCCTGCCCGCCGCCCTGGCCCGCAAGGGCATCCCGATCGCCTCGCTGGGCCGGATGAACCCGGCCGTCCCGTACGTGGACAACGACAACCTCGGCGGCGCCGGCCTCGCCGTACGCCATCTCCTTCAACGAGGCAGACGCCGCGTCGCCACCATCACGGGCCCGCTCGACATGATCGCCTCCCAGGAACGCCTCACCGGCTACACCGCCGTCATGCGCGAAACCGGCCACCGCTCGATCGTGGCGCTCGGCGACTTCACCCGGATCTCCGGCGCCGACGCCATGCGCCAGCTCCTCCAGGACGACCCCGGGCTCGACGCCGTCTTCGCCGCCAACGACCTCATGGCCATCGGCGCCCTGCGCACCCTGCGCGAGTCGGGCCGCCGCGTGCCGGAGGACGTGGCGGTCGTCGGCTTCGACGACATCGAGGCCGCCCTCTACACCACCCCGGCCCTGACCACCGTCCACAGCCCGATGGCCGACTGGGCCACCGCCACGGTGGACCTCCTGCTCGGCCTGTTCGACGGCGACCCGGACACCCCCGTACTCCTCCCCGCCGACCTCGTCGTACGGGAATCGTCGTAAAGCGCCCCCGGCCGCTCCAATAAGATCATCCGCATCATCGCCTTACTCCGGGCCTCCGTCGCCCGCTACCGCTTCGGGCGTCCGGCCGCCGTCGCCGTCGCGCTCTACCTGACCGCCGCCGTCGCCGCCGCCTGGTACGACGGCGGGCGGTGGTTCGCCGTCGTCGCGACGGCGAGATCATGGCAGTGGGACGACGGGGTCCGGCTCCTGCCCGCGGCGATCTGCGCGCTCAACGCGTGGGCGCTGTGGCAGATCCTGCGCGGCCCGGCCGCGCCGCGCGCCGGGGCGCTGCCGCGCGACGTGGTGTGGCTGCGGCGCCTGCTCTACGCGAACGTGGCCGGCGACCTGCTGCTCTGGGACCTCCTCGACGCTCTGTCCGGCGTCGCGGAGTACGCCGCGCGATGGGCCGTGTGGACCGCCACCATGGTCCTGCTGGTGCGGGCCCTCGCCGGGGTGCCGGCCCGGTTCCGGATCATCGCCATCGGGCTCGGCCTGGCCGGGGTCCTGGCCGCGGCGCTGCGGCCGTTCGCCGGGTCCCCGCTGCTGACGACGTTGTTCCTGCTGGGGCTGGCGACCGTCGCTTGCAAGGCGATGATCATCGCTGGGCAGCGGCGCGACGAGCGGTTCAGCGCCGTCACGGTCGCCATCGGCTGGACCGCACTCCTCGTCCCGCAGATCTACGCTCTGCTCCAGGTCGGACGGCTGACGTTCGACGGCCTGTCACTAGCCATGGCGCTCGACGCGCTGGTCGTCGTGTGGGCGGCGCGCACCGCGCACGAGCTCGCCGCCGCGCCCGGCCCGGCCGTCGCGCCGCCCGGCATCGGGCGGACGCCGCGGCTGCTCGCCGCCGCCGTCGTGCTCGTGCTGCCGATGGCCGTCGTCGGCGCCGAGGGGGACGCCCGGCTCACCTACACGGCCGCGGACGAGGGCTGCCGCGACCGGCTCCGGCCCGCGACCGGCCTCGGGCCCGGCCTCGGGCCCGCTGAGCGGCGGCGGTCGTTCCTCTGCCTGGCCAGGGGTGAGACCTTCGCCGCGGACTCGATGTTCCCCGAGGACCTGGCCGACCAGCGCGTCCTCGCCTACGGCGCGCAGCTGTGCGCGCTGCCCGGCGAGCAGGAACGGCACGCGCTGCACAAGCGGGCGGGCGGCACGGGGGACACCATCGAGCTGACCGCGGCCCTGGAGTACCTGTGCCCCGGCATCGTCGCCCGGCAGAACGCCGACGCCGACCGCCGTCAGGCCGAGCGTGACCTGCAGGAGGCCACGTGGAAGGCCGAGGCGAACGCCCGGTGCGCCGACCCGTGGCCCAAGGTGCGGGCCAGGCGACAGGGCACGGCCGCGTACATGCTGTCCGAAGGGGGTGGCTACGCCGTCTTCGACGACCGCGACGACAGCGGAGGCGATCCCGGGGACATCTACGGGGACGGCGATGACGTCGCCGACATCTTCGACGCCGTCGAGGACGGGTTCATCGACGCCGCGGGCAGCAGCGCCGCCATCGTGACCTACGGGGAGAACGCGCCGATGTGCCTGACCGTCAAGGCCTTCGACCGCGCCCCGCCGCTCCGGCTCACCGGCTGGGACCAGGTGGTCGAGGTGGGCATCGCCAGCCGCAGCGGCCACCTGGGCGTGCCGGCGTACCCCAAGGGCGGCGACGGCGGGGCGACCGGGCCACTGCCCGACCTGGCCATCGCCGGTCCAGGCCACTACCGCCTGCGCGTCCACGCCCGCACGCTGCCATCGGACGAGAACGACCCCGACGCGCCGCTGGAGGAGCACCTCATCATCGTCTATCCCGGCCGCTCGACGGAGAAGGTCGTCTACCGCCCACGCGGCTGACCTCTCGAAGCGCACGTTCAGGCTCGGCGTGCACGCACTGTCATGATGATGTCCTTGTTGCCCAGGCACTCGCGACCCACATCGCAGTGCGGGAGCCGGGGGGAGAGACAGCGCGTGGTGGCACGACATCCGACGGTGCCGGCTCAAAACCTCCTGCGGGCACTGGCATGGACGTGCGCCGCCCTCATCACGATCACCGCGATCGCCCCGCTGGTGCTTCACTGGCTGACCAATCCCGACGATCAGCGACTGGTGGATCTGGCGGTCTACCGCGAGGGCGGGCAGAGCTTCCTGCCGGGTCGTGCGATCTACGACTACCTCACCCCCGCCCCGCAGTTGCTGCCGTTCACCTATCCGCCCATCGCCGCACTGCTGGCCGCCTCGCTCGCCGCGCTGCCCTGGCTGGTAGCGCAATGGGTCTGGACAAGGTGTGCTTCTCGTAAGCCTGACCACTGCCGGGGCCATCGCCTTCCGCCCGTTCCTCCGCCGATCCGGGCGCTGGGGGCCCGTGGCACTGGCGGCTGCGCTCATCGCTTCGACGTACCTGATGCCGATGCAGTATCAGGTCCGCTTCGGCCAGGTCGGCATCCTCCTGACCGCGCTGTGCCTGCTGGACCGCACGGTCAAAGCGCCTTGGGTGACCCGCGGCGTGCTGATCCCCTTCATGATGATTCCCGAAGAAACAGCCCGCTTCTGGTTCCACGTCCTGCTGGACAGCGATCGCGTCGGGGCCAACAACGCCACCACCAATCAGTCCCTGCGCGGCATGCTCCTGCGGCTCTATCTGGACAGCGGCGTCACCAGCGTGCTCTGGATGATCCTGGTGGCGGCGGTCGGCGTGATCGGGGTTTCGTACGGCCTATCTGCTCTGGTCCGCGCGGCAGGAGGTCGCGGCGGTCTCCATGGTCGGGCTGCTGACCGCGCTGCTTTCGCCGGTCGGGTGGATCCACCACTTCACCTGGATCATCCTCACCGTCGGGGCGCTGCTGGAATCCGGCATGTCCGTGAAGCGACGTCTGGGCGCGGCGTCGATCTGGCTTGCCTTCACCATCCCCATCCCGTACCTGGGCGTCGCCGTACTGGCTCCGCAGCCCACGGGGGTACCGGCGCTCGTACTCGGAAAGATCCTCCAGGACGGCCGGCCTGGTGATCACCACCTGGTGGTACGTGCGGAGAGCAGCACCCCAATTCGGCCAGCCGGGCCCTGCGGTCCGGGCGCTCCGCACCAATTACCGTTGCGACATACGGAGAGCCTCCAGAACCTCCAGACCACCCAGGACGATGTCGGCGCCAGGGATGGTCATAGTCCGATACATCGCGTGTAGCACATCGGCAAAAGGTTGCTCTTGGAGGGCGTTCAGCATTTTAAGCGCGTCCCGGCCCTTTCCAGATCCCTGTAGACGGAGATAGTCCCGAAGCATCGCCTGGCATCGTGGGAAGGCAAGCTCCCTGCCTCTGCGCAGATCGGCACGGTTGAGCTGAAAGACTTCGATGGTCGCTTGCCCTTTGGAGGTGTTCCAGCGATACGCACCGGTCGACAGAATCAGCCTGAGGTGATCAAAAGGATCGTCCACCGTCGGATCAATGAGCAAGGGCGCTCCGACGCTGTCGACCGGATACAGATCTCGCTTGGCGTTGCTGTTGCAAGATGAGCAGGCCAGCAAATGGTTCATCCAGTCAAAGGTGCGAAACGGCGACAACTTGATGGGCTCAAAGTGGTCAACATCCGTGCCTCGACTGTCGCTACAGTACATGCATCGCTCAATGGATCTCGACATTCGACGCAATGCCACACGAAGCTGATCTTTTTCCACGGGAGCGCCGCGCCAAGCTTGACGAGCAATACTTGGACTAGCATCTACCATCTTGAGCTGTTCCGTTCGGTTCAGCAGCTTAAGCGTCAGGTCGGCATCCAGATTTGTACGGCGGATGCGAATCAAGCTTGTCCCCTTAGACGCGAAGACACCTCATCGACACGAGCCGAAAGCGAGCTCTCAAGCATGTGACTGAGCTTCCGGTAACTTTCGATCTCTGCTTCCGAGGCAGTCCCACTCAAGACTTTGTCTTCAAGGTCACCGAGCTGCCGACGGATATCTTCAGCCCGTGTTGAATACGGGCTGTCGACTCCGAAAAGCTCCGTCAAGATTGCGTCGTCGCCCGAGCCGTACACGACCCGCTCATAGAGATCCCGATCGACTACGTGCGCAGATTTCGACTCATGGGGGCCAGGAAGCGCGATAAGACCATTCGGATCAGCCGTCTGACACACGTACGGGCTGTGCGTAGTCACAATGAACTGCACCAGCGGAAAGTGGCTCGTCAGCCACTCGCCGATTCTTTTCTGCCAGCCGACATGGAGATGGTTCTCGATCTCATCGACGAGGATCACGCCTGGATAGGAAAGCGTCGGCGTGTCTCCTTGATGGGTGATATGCAGACTGCCGTATGCCAGATGCATCTGTCTGATGATGTCGACGACGACAGCCGTGACCGTTCGGTACCCCTCGCTCATCTGCTGAAGTGAGGTCTCCGCGCCATTATCCCGCTGCAACCATAGTCCATCGGAGTCGACGCGAACGACCTTATACCCGTCAGGAAGCATCCCGTCAGCCAACAGCGACAAAACGACATCCAGAAGTTCCGCTGCCCTGGGGCGCCCCTCCAGCTGATACAGATGTTGCTCGATCAGCCAACCGACCCCCTCCGTGAGGGTGACGTCCTCATCGAAGAGAGTACGCAATCCAGCGTACACAGCTGAACGCGATGATTCTCCGCGGCCGAACGCGACAGGCGAGAGTCTACGAAATGGACCGTAGCCCGCAAAGAACCATCCTTCACCCGGACCAAAGCGGAGAGCCCTAGCGCCCTTCCCTCTCCTGTGCGAACCCGCGGACCGCTGCGGAACATAAGGATGACCTTCGTCATCCCATCGCAATTCAAAGACCTGTGCCCCGAAGTCCAATCCACCGTCAAACTTCGAATCTTGAACGACCGTGACGCTGATACGTGCTTGCTCGCCCTCTCGCCTTCCGCTCCAAACATCCCAGCCGCGTATGAAGTAATCTCCGACGATCCCCAGGGCAACCGCCTGGAGGATCGTTGTTTTTCCAGATCCGTTCCGCCCGGCTAGAACCGTCCATCCTGCATAGGATCCATCCGGCCTGTTGAAGTCGAGCGCCACCTCTCGCGGTCCGGAGAATCCACGGATCCCTTGGATGACAAGTTTAGATATATACATATTGATCCCTCTTCCCGCGTCCGCAGGTCATCCACGCACTCTACGGGAATGGAGCCGATGGGCCTCCAAGAGCTACATCTTGGCTTGGATCCAACTTGGCGTCCACAGGAATCAGAGAGTCGAATGGCTCTCGCGGGGCGGGTCCCGACAACGTCGGACCCGCCCCCGCTCTGGTCGTCTTCCCCTGGTGGTCCTGCCGTACCGAACTAGGCGTGCTCAGCCCTTGATGCAGACGAGCTGCCGCAGGTGCGCGACCACCTGCACCAGGTCCGTCTGGGCCGCCATCACGGACTCCAGGTCCTTGTACGCCCCCGGAATCTCGTCCACCACCCCGGAGTCCTTACGGCACTCCACGCCCCGCGTCTGCTCCTCCAGATCCTTGACGGTGAACGTCTTCTTGGCCCGGGTCCGGCTCATCTTCCGCCCCGCCCCGTGCGAGGCCGAGTTGAAGGCCAGGCTGTTGCCCAGGCCCTTGACGATGTAGGTCCCGGTGGCCATCGAGCCCGGGATGATCCCCAGGTCACCGCTGCCCGCCCGGATCGCGCCCTTGCGGGTCACGAGCACGTCCACGCCGTCGTACCGCTCCTCCGCCACATAGTTGTGGTGGCAGGAGATCGGCTGCTCGAACGTGATGTTCGGCAGGTGACGCCGCAGGACGTCGCAGACGAGGCCCATCATCAGCGCCCGGTTGCGCCGCGCGTAGTCCTGCGCCCAGAACAGGTCGCGCCGGTAGGCGTCCATCTCCGGCGTCCTGCCGAGGAACACCGCCAGGTCGCGGTCCACCAGCCCCTGATTGTGCGACAGCCCGCGAGCGACCCCGATGTGGTGCTCGGCCAGCTCCTTGCCGATGTTGCGCGAGCCCGAGTGCAGCACGACCCACACGACGCCCTCGTCGTCGGCGCACACCTCCAGGAAGTGGTTGCCGCCCCCGAGCGTGCCCATCTGCACCTCGGCGCGCTCGCGCCGGGCGTGCACGGCGGGCGCGAGCTCGTCGAAGTCCTTCCAGAACTCCGCCCACCCGGACGTCCGCATCCCGTGCACGTTGCCGGGATTGACGGGCCGCTTGTGGTGGCCGAAGCCCACGGGCACGGCCTGCTCCAGCTTTCCGCGCAGGTAGGCCAGGTTGTCGGGGAGCTGCGAAGACTTGTACGTCGTCTTCACCGCCGTCATCCCGCACCCGATGTCCACGCCGACCGCGGCCGGCGACACGGCGTCCTTCATGGCGATGACCGAGCCCACCGTCGCGCCCTTGCCGTGATGCACGTCGGGCATGACGGCGACACCGTGCACCCACTCCAGGTTCGCCACGTTGCGCAACTGCTGCATCGCCTGCGGATCGACCGTCTCCGGCTCCGCCCACATCCTGAGCGGATGCCTGGTTCCGGTCACCTCGTTGTACGTCATCTCGTATCGCCTCCTCCCGGCGAGTGGCCACATCCCGAACGCGATCTATCAGGCCAGAATTCACGCGCCCCCGGCAACCGATTTAGTGCCGTTCCGCCGCCTGCGAATCCGTCAGTCTCAGCGTGAGCTCGTGCAGCCGCTCCGCCGCCCGGCGGTCGAAGGACGGCAGATCCAGGCCGATCCGCCGGTGCCGCATGAACGCGCTGAGCGGCTCGGCGGGCGGGTCGTCGATGCGCGCGACGATGGGCTCGATCCCCTCCTCGACCGGCATCCCGTACCGCTTGAGCGCCTCGACGTGCGCGGCGGTCGCCTCGTCGTACTCGCCCGCCACGCTGGTCGACACCCCACCCGGATGTATCAGCACATATCGGGTATGCCCGCCGTGTCGCGCGGCGAACGCCACCCCCAGCAGGTCGTTCGCCTTACCGGCCTGGAACTGGGCCCTCATGCCCTCGTACCCGCGCTCCAGCATGAGGTCGCCCCAGTGGATGCGCCCGTCCGGCTGCCCGGGCCCCGACACGTTCACGATCGTCCTGGGCGCGGCCAGCCCGTGGCTGAGCAGGAACCGGCTCAGGTAGTCCAGCGCGAACGTCCCCTCCAGCCCCTCCTCCGTCACGAACCGGTGCGTACGGAAGTACCGCGCGCACAACACCAGCGCGTCCACCACCGGGAACCTGGCGTTGACCTCCTCGATCACCCGCCGGTTCTCCCTGACCAGGCTCAGATCGGCCTGGATGAACGCGGCCCCCGGCGGCGCCTTGGTCGCGTCCCGCCCCACGACGGCGACCGTGTCGCCGCGCTTGAGGTAGGTCCGGGCCAGAGCCCGGCCCATCCCGTCGGTGCCGCCGGTGATCACCAGTGTCCTCATGCGTTGCCCACCGATTCTTCTTCTCGTACGACAGCCGCCGGCGCCCCCGCCTTGCCCGGCAGCAACGGGATGAGCGCCAGGACGATCAGGTTGGAGGCGACGGCGATCCAGAAGACGCCACGCAGGCCGCTCATCGCACTCGCCGAGGTCTGCACGACCAGCGTCACCAGGGCGACGCCGAGCGCCGCGCCGAGCTGGTTGAGCATGTAGAGCACCGAGCTGCCCTGCGCCACCATGGGCCCGGGCAGCGTACGGTACAGCGAGCCCATCGTCGGGGCGCTGAAACAACCGCTGCCCAGCCCGAACGTGAGCGCCGCCAGCGCCGGCCACACCTCCGGCGTGTCTGGGCCGATCCGCGTGAGGGCCAGCACGCTCAGCACGGCCACCACCGCCCCGCCCGCGGCCAGGCCGCGCGCGCCGAGCCGGTCCGAGAGCCGCCCGGCCAGCGGCATAGCGATGGAGCCGCCCACCCCGAGCGGGGCCATGAGCAGCCCGGCGGCCAGCACGCCGTGCCCGTGCGCCTGCTGGTAGTACAGGGGCAGCGCGAACAGGCCGGCGAACAGCCCCATCCCGCCGAGTCCCATGATCGTGACGCTCGCGCTGAAGCTCCTGCTGCGGAAGAGCCCCAGGTCGATCAGCGGTGGCGACGAGGCGCGACGGCCGCGCAGCGCGTGCACGGCGTACCCGATCAGCAGTGCCGCGCCCAGCCCCAGCGGCAGCAGCACCTGCCACGCCGCGAACGCGCCCTGCTCGGCCGTCTGCGACAGCGCCAGCACGACGGCCGCGAACCCGGGCCCGAGCAGCGCCAGCCCCACCACGTCCAGCCGCGACGAGCTCCGCCCGGCGGTCTCCCCGGCAGGCTCGTCGCCGGGGATCACCCGCACGGCCAGCACCAGCGCCACGACGCCCACGACCACGCTGATCAGGAACATCGCCCGCCAGGTCAGCGCCCCGAGAATCGCCCCGCCCGCGATCGGCCCGAGCACGGGCCCCAGCGACAGGACCACGCCCATCAGCCCCATCACCCGCCCCGCCCGCCGTGGCCCGGCGGCGCGGGCGAGCAGGATCAGCACGAGCGGGTCGAGCAGCCCCGCCCCCAGCCCCTGCACCACGCGGAACGCGATCAGGCTGCCCACGTCCCAGGCCAGCCCGGCGGCCAGCGAACCGGCCAGGAAGAGCAGCAGCCCCGCCACCCACAGCCGCTTGCCGCCGTACCGGTCGACGGCCCAGGTGGTGAACGGGATGGTGGCCGTCACGGCCAGCAGGAACCCGGTGGACGTCCAGCCGATCGTGCTCAGCGAGGTGCCGAAGGCGGTGGCCAGGGTGCCGGTGGCGACGGCGGCCATGGTGCTGTTGAGGATCCCCAGCAGCCCGCCGAGCAGGACCACGGCGATCAAGCCCAGCAGCCGCCGGTCGAGCCGTTCGTCATCAATTGAACTCATGGGTTCAAAGTAATTGCCAAATCAGTTCGTACGCAACCCGTACGTCCATGAACTTGAACCTGTGAGTACAATCGACGACATGACCACCACGCGCGGACGGATCGACAAGCGGCAGGCGATTCTGCAGGGCGCGTTCACCGTGTTCGCCCGGCAGGGCTACGCGCAGGCCTGCGTGCAGGAGATCGCGGACGAGGCGGGGGTGGCGAAGCCGACGGTGTACAACCACATGACCGACAAGGCCACCCTCTTCCGGCACGCCATCGAGGCCGCCGCGCAGACCAGCCTGGACGAACGGGTCGCCGCCCTGGAGCCGCTCGCGACGCCCGGCGACGACCTGCGCGGCACGCTGGAAGCCGTCGCGTACGCGCTGCTCCGCCTGCACACCGACGGCCGCTCGTGCGCGCTGCGCCGGCTGCTGTACTCGGAGATCAACCACTTCCCCGACATCCTGGACATCGTCCGCGACATGGGACCCGACCGCCTCAATCAGGCCCTGGCCGACCGGCTGGCCCGGCTCGCGCTCGCCGGGCGCCTGCGCACCACGGATCCCGATCTGACGGCCGAGCAGTTCATGGCCCTGATCCTCGGCCCCCTGGAGGCTCGCTCCCAGATGGGCACCCGCCAGCTCGAAGACACGGAGCTGCGGGCGATGGCGGCGGCGGCCGTGGAGACGTTCGTGCGAGCGTGGGCCGCTTCGTAACCAACACGCATGGGTCATTGAGGCCGACAAGACCCCTTGTCGATGGTAGTCAAGGGATATAGTCTGCCGCGTGTGGTGGAACGAGACGACTACGCGGCCATCCGCGATCGGATCATCGGGCTCTCCCATCTCCACGGCCTGCGCTGCGACTGGGCGGAAACGACCAGGCGGCAGCGATTCCTTCTGCTGTGGGACTCCGGGGGCCGGGTCGCGGCCCGCGCGATCGTCCCGCTCTACCCAGGGGAGACGCCGCACCTGGTGGACTCACTCGAACGAGGGCTGGCGCACCTGTTCGGCGACGACTGGCTGAAGGACTGACTGGAGCATTCGATGACCGCAGACCGCGTCGACGTCCACGTCACCATGGCGGGCAGCCTGTGGCTCGCCCAGGTGGACGGCGTGGCCGGCGGCATGTCCGCCCGTACGCTCAAGGAGCTGCACGGGGACGTCGCGGAAGGGCTCCCGTTCCTGTTCCCCGACCGGGCCCAGCCGCCCGCGCCGACCTTCCACTACGCACTGCCGGGCCTGTCGGAGCAGGACCTCGACGACTTCGCCGCCCTCCAGCGCCAGGCCGCCGCGATCGCCGAGGACTACACGCGGACGCTGAAGAAGCGGGTCAAGCACATGAACGAGCTGGGCCTGTCCGACGGGGACATCGGCGAGCTGCTCGGGCTGACCAAGCAGCGCATCCAGCAGATCCGTACGAACGCCAACGACGAGGCCCGCCAGAGCGGCTAACGCTCCGGCGGGCCCCATCACGCGCCTCAGGACGCCGGCTTGGCGTCCGTCCAGCCCGATTCGAGCAGTACGGACGAGTGCCACACGGTGCCCGGCTCGAACCCCGCCTGCATCCCGCCCGGCTTCACCACGACGCCCTCGTTGGCCAGCGGCTGCCCGGTGGCCTCATCGAAGATCAGCCGGGTCGCGGAGACCCCGCCCCCTTGCGTGCTCTCCTCGACCGACACGGCCGTGCCCGGCCGCCCTTCGGAGTCGGTCACGTTCTCGGCGACCTCCACGTTGCCGAGCTCGGCCAGCATGCGGAACGCCGCCCCCCTGACCTCGGGCGTCACCGGCATGTCCATGATCAGCCCGACGCTGACCTTGAACAGCCACGCGTCCCCCGACATCTTCTCGCTGCTCGACTCGGTGCCATGCCCCTCGTACGAGGCCATCAGCCGCTTCTTCAGCTTGCCCGGCTCGCTGGGCAGGCCGCGCAGGTCCTTCATGGTGACGTTCCGGCCCAGCCAGAAGACCTTGTCGCCGTCCACCAGCGGACTGCGGTCGGTCCTGACCCGCCCCTCGGACGTGGACAGGCTCATCGCCTTGGGCTTGCCCGGCACCACCACGTCGACCTCGGCGGGCGAGCCCGCCTGCTCCCAAGCCTTCCGATCCTCCTCGGTGGCCGGCTTCGCACCGAGCGACCGGCTCCGGAACCACTGCTCTCCCCCGACGGCGCTCGGCGTCCAGCCCTCGCTGCGACTCTGATCCAGGACCCGGTAGCCACCGTCCTTGACGGTGAGCAACTGCCGACTCACCGTCACGCTGTGCCAGTAGTCGCCGCTTCCCTCGACCTGCCGGTCGGCCTTCGCCGCCGCGGCCAGCAGCACGTCGCGCGCCGACAACCGCACGCGCGCCGGTGTGGGCGTGGCGCTCGCGGCGACCTGCCCGCCGGTGCCGGGCGTGCGCGGCGTGGTGGGCACCGCCCCGTTCCCGGACATGACCACCGCCACCGCCGCTACCGCGGCCGCCGCCCCGGCCAGGCCCAACCCCCACGCGGGCCGTACGGCGACCTTCCGCGCCTTTCTCGGCCCCCGAGGCCCGCGCGACCCCCGCGGCCCCGACATGGCCCTGGCCAGCTCCACGGCCCTGGTCCGCTCGTCCACCGGCCGGTCGCCGAGATGGGCGGGCCTGGCGGCCCGAAGTTCGTCGATGGGGTTCATGACCACTCCTCGCTGAGGTTCCGCACATGGGACCGGGACGGCCGTACGGAGTCCGCGGCGGACTCCATCTCCTGTTTGAGCCGCTTGCGCGCCCGATGCAGCCGCACCCGGTACGCCGCCGACGAACAGCCGATCACGCGTGCGGCCTCCTTGGGGGACAGCCCGTGCCAGGCGACGAGGACGAGGATCTCCCGATCGTCCTCCTGCAACGCGGCCAGCGCCCGCAGCACCCCCATCCGCTCGGTCACCAGATCGGCCACGTCCCCCTCGGTCCAGGCCCGCAGCTCGGCCGCGACCGCTTCCCTGCGGATCTCGGCGCGTATGTTGTCACGCAGCACGTTCCTGGCGACGCCGAGCAACCATGGGAGCGCCGGCTCGGGCACGTCGTCCAACCGCCGCCAGGCGATCGCGAACGTCTCGCTCACCACCTCGTCCGCGACCTGCCGCCCCGCACGGCTGACCACGTAGGCCCACACACGTTGCCGGCATTCGTCGTACATGCCGGTGAACCGGTGCGCATCATCCGCCACCGCCCAGCCCCTTCGTCCCGGATGCGTTCTTCTGACACCAGGAAGTGGTCCGAGCCCTCCCGTTGTTACACCCCCCTCGAAATTACCCGGGCCGCAAATCGCCCGGGTCCGTAACCTGGCCCGTATGAGCGAGGAGACCGATCTCGTCCGGCGCGGCTACGACACCCTGTCCTACCGCTACCGCGGCGACGACGCCGGCGAAGATGAGTACGCGCCCTGGCTCGACGCTCTCCACTCCCGCCTGCCCGCCCGGGCATCCGTGCTCGATCTCGGCTGCGGCTGCGGCATTCCCGTCGCGCGTTCACTCGCCACAGCCGGGCACGAGGTCACGGGAGTCGACATCAGCGACGTCCAGCTGCAGCGGGCGCGTCGTCTCGTCCCCACCGCGACCTTCGTGCGGGCCGACGCCACGACCCTCGACCTGCCACCCGCCTCCTTCGACGCGGTCGTCTGCCTCTACGCCCTCATCCACCTGCCTCTTGAGCATCAGCCCGGCCTCATCGAGCGCATCGCCACCTGGCTGCGCCCCTCGGGCCGGCTGCTGATCACCACCGGCTGGGACGCCTGGACCGGCGCAGAAGACAACTGGCTCGGGGGCGCCGCACCGATGTGGTGGAGCCACACCGACGCGACCACCTACCGGACCTGGCTGCACGAAGCCCGCCTGGAAGTCGACTCCCAGGAGTTCGTACCGGAGGGCGGCAGCGGGCACGCCCTCTTCTGGGCCCGCAAACCAGCTCGTTAGAGGCCTGTCAGCCCTTCAGAGGCCCGAGGCCGCCACAGGCGCCGCGCCACCTCCGCATCCTGGGCTGTGGCCGAGCGGCCGACCAGTTCCGCCTTCCAGAAAGCCGCTCGGGCCAGCGCAACTGCCGCCTGGAACGTCCGCGGCGCCCGCCCCCCTGCCCCACACCATGCCAACCAAGCTAAACCAGCGTCTGACCCCCACGCCGCGATGGCAGGGAGGTTGCCGATGGGGCCGGCTGGGCGTGGGCGATACGTCCATCGTCGCGATCTACGCCGGTCTCACGGCCGGATGCGACAGCGTTCGAGGACCGCGTCGATTATGAGAGGCACAACTATGATAGTTACAGCAATTATAATCAGCAGGAACGCGTCAGCGCCCAGGCAGGAGATGCGGCGCGTACGTCTCGATCGCCTCGAACAACTGCCGCTTCGACGGGTTCACCATCGCCCGGCCGGCGACCGTCACGGTGGGCACGGTCTCGTTCCCGTTCGCGACCGAGCGGACGAACGCCGCCGCGCCGGGATCCTTCCAGATGTTGACCTTGGTGAAGCGCAGGCTGGTGAAGAGCAGGCGGAAACGCAGCTTCACGCAGTACGGACACATCGGCCGCCAGTAGAGCACCACTCCGTCGCTGTCATTCATCGTGCGACGCCCACTTCCGTTGCCAGGGACCCTTTCCCTACGCAACCCCAAGCCAGGAAAGACCACAAGACGGCCTCAGCCTGGAACGACCACCGGATCGCCGACGCCGAGGAGAGCAGGCAGGTCCACCAGAAGGACATCGCCTCTGCGGCGCGCCTCAGTGACGAGCTCCGGCCGGAAGCCCTCCGCCGAGAAGAGGGCCAGGACCGACGACGCCGTGTCGTGGCCGTGCTGCGCGAGCAACTCCTTGAGCCGATCGAGCCGATCGAGATCCGCCACGGTGCGCGGGATGATCGTGGCCTTGGCCTCGCCGATGAGGCTGATGACCGCCCGCCCCGACCTCTTGTCCAGAGCGACGACGTCGATCTCGTGCTTCGCCCGCCCGTTCTTGTCGTTGACGACCGTCGATGCCACCTGGCTCGCGTCTCCCCGGAGCTCGGTGGCGGTCTGGCCACGCAGCCACTCTCTCGCACAGCTCTCGAAATGCGGCCCCAGGACGCGAGCGGCGAACGCCGGCCGCGCACGCCGCCAGGCCTCCGCCGACTGACCGGTCTCGACGAGGTCGAGCTGTGGCACGGTGATCGAATTGTGGAAACCGACGATGGGGTCCGCGACGGTGATCACCGGACGTCGCTCCCATAGCGGGTCGCTGTCGTACCGCAGATAGCCCGCGCTCACCAGCGCGTCCATGGGCCGGGTGAGCGAACCACGTGACTGCTCCAGCAACCCGCCGATCTTCGACGGACTCGTAGCGCCGTTCGCGACCGCGTTGATGATCGCGTAGTGCAACGCGCTCCCGGTGAACTTGGGATCCTCGCGCAGCAGGTACTCGGCCTCGCTTCCCGAGAAGAGCGCCTGACGCGGGTCCAGGACGGTGGCCGGAACCCACGTGTCGAGCTCGGCAGAGGTGCGTGGCGGATCGACATTGGCGAGATTGCGGTAACCGGGGGATCCGCCGAGGATCGCATGGACGCGCAGGGCCGCAGCCGGATCCTCGATCCCCCAGTGCTGCGCATTGGTCGCCAGATCGAACGGACTGAGACAGAGATCGATCGCGGCCCGTCCGCGTAGCGCCTTGGTCCCGGAGAGCAGGTCGTTCATCACCGACATGGCCGAACCGCAGACGATCACCCGTCCACCCGTCGCGCCCTGCCCCGCCTGCGACTGGTCGTACAGCAGCTGGAGCAGACCAGGCAACTCAGGGGAGTGCGCCATCCAGTACGGCAGCTCGTCGATGACGAACACACCCGGCGCCTCCGCACCACGGCGGGACGTCAGCTCTATGGCGGTGGTGAGAAGAGACTCCCAGCTCGTGGCCACTATGAGCCCGGGATCCATGCCCGCGTAGCGCGCGATCTCCGCCGCGAGCCGCCGCCGCGCCGGCACGACCCCTTCCTCGGCGACGGCTGACACGTAGAGGCCGCCCGTGGCTTCGGCGAACGCGCGAAGCAGGAAGCTCTTGCCCACGCGACGACGCCCGGACACGACACCCAGGCGGAGATGAGGGTCGGCGTGCTTGACGAACTGCGTCAGGGCTGACCACTCGGCATCCCGGGACAGCACTCTAGAAGGCTTCTGCACCTAATTAGTATGCAGCAAGACGTACTAATTAGACTATGAGGTAGGAGCACGTGTGGCCGGCGTCGACTGAAGGTGAATAGCACCTCCTCGTCATGCGTCCGAGCGGACGACGAGGTGAGGTCAGCCGGCTTTGGCGGAGTCGATATGGCGGATGTCGCCGAGGTTGACGACCGCGCGGTTGTGGAAGAAGTCGTCTTCGTGCAGCGTGGTGATACTTCCGGATGGCACCCGGAAACTGGCATATCAGACCGCCTCGATCGGCATCTTGATCCAGGACGCCACGACAAAGGTCAGGGAGCCACCGTGCGTCACGATGATCTGGCGTTCGCAGGGCCTCTGCAAGATCTCGTCCATGGCCGCGTAGATGCGCTGCGCCAATACCGCCTTGGTCTCAGCACCATCCAGGCCCTCGTCGTGCTCCAACCGCTCCCCGGCAGCCGGCGGCGGGACGAATCGTTGGTCCAGCCACTCCTGCGGCCTTCCCCCCGCCTCTCCGTAGGATTTCTCCCGCAGTCTGCGGTCCAGGATCGGTTGCACGCCGAACAGCTCGGCGACCTTCTCGGCCGTCTGCCGGGTGCGCTGCAGATCCGACGAGAACAGCTCGACATCGGCGCCGTCCGGGATCCGGGTCCGCAGCGCTTGGGCAATGGAGGTTGCCGTGCTGAGGCCGGCCGGTGTCAGTTGCGAATCATGCCAGCCGCCGACGACCCTCTCGACGTGGTGTGCCGCCTCCGGATGGGTGACGACGTGAAGGGTGCGCATGAGTGAGCTCTTCATGTAGGAGGCTGTACTTGAGTGATCTTAATGCGCCGCGAGTTCTGTCAGCTTCTCGGCCGTAAACGACCGAGCTTGCAGCTCCTCGCCGTCGATGGCGTCGACGGTCTGGTCCGCGTCAGGCAGCGTGACTCACTGCCCAGCCCGCCACACCGCGCGAGGCGATGTTGCGGGCTGCGTTGACATCGGCATGCTCAGCGAAGCCGCACGACGTACACGAGAAAGAGGCTTGATCGAGCCGGTTCCTGCGGTCCACATGCCCGCACGAGGAGCATTGCTGGGAGGTGAAAGCCGGATCGACGTGGATGACGGCGACCCCGGCGCGGGCCGCCTTGTAGCCCAGGAAACTGCCCAGTTGGTGGAAGCTCCAGGAATGCAGCGTGACCCGCTGGGGCTTGCGAAGCCGTACCCGGTCGCGGATGCCCCGGAGGTCTTCCAGGGCGATCCCTCGTCCGGTGCGTTCTGCCTCGGTCACGATCTGCTTGGCGATGACATGATTGGTGTTGGCGGCGAACCGCGCCTCGGCCCGGCGCCGCTTTTTCAGCAGCCGTTTGGCGGACTTGGTCTGCTTGGCCTGCAACCGGCGGCGCAACTCGCGCCGGCGGTGGCGGACCGCGTTCAAGGCCTTGCCGCAATGTCGGCTGCCGGTGCTGGTGGTGGCGATGTTGACGATGCCCAGGTCCACGCCCAGGAAGCCGTCCGGGACGGTCACCGGCCGGTCGGGCAGGTCGCAGGTGGCGATCAGGAACCACATGCCGTCCCGGAAAAGCAGGTCCGATTCACCCTTGCGGTGTGCCGACAGCATCGTGATCTGCTCGGGCGAGGCGGTGAACGCCATGTTTCTCACGCGGCCCGCCACGGTCCAGATCGATACGGTGCGGACATCGATCTGCCAGGACAGGCACCGGTCGTCGTAGGGCTGGGCCGCATCCGGCCGGAAGGTGATCGGCTTGGAGGTGGCGCGGATCCGGCGTGGCGAGCCTGGCTGTCCCAGGTTCCCGGCCCGCAGGGTGGCGTGCAGGGTGGCGTAGGCGTCGGCGACCTTCTTGATGACGTGCTGCGCGGCCTGGGCGGCCAGCCCGTACCGGTCCTTGATACGGGTGTAGGTGTGCTTGCGCAGGTCGTAGTTGCGGAAGGTCTGCTGGTCGTAGGCCTGCGCGGAAACATGGCAGGCGGCGGCGTTGACCGCGCGCAGGGTCGCCTCCAGCGCCGCCGCCTGCTCGGGCGTCGGCAGGAGTCGCACCTGTACCACCAGCTTCACATCGAACACACTACCGTTTGGCCTATGTCACCGCGATGGGAACCGAACCCCGATATGCGCAGGGTGTCGAGCCGTCGTCTACCCCTGCGTGCTCATTTTGGTCTTCACACCCACATACCGGGCGTGGAGTGTTCACCGGCCGGCTTCTGCGCCGCTGTGCAGAAATCATGATCGAGGTGTGCGACAGCTTCGGCGCCGGGCTGGTCGCGTTCAACGGCGAGCACGACCATGTCCATCTGCTGGTTCACCACCCGTCCAAGATCGCGCTCTCGACGCCGGCCAACTCTCTTAAAGGCGTCTCCGCTCGGCTGCTGCGCAAGGAGTACGGCGCTCATGTCCGCCGCTGTGGGGCGGGCATTTCTCATCGCCCGGCTACTTCGCCGCCTCCTGCGGCGGCGCGCCCTTGTCGATCATCGAAGAGCACATCGAGAACCAGAAACGACCGGGCTGAGCCGCTCACGCAAACCAGCCGTCACGGCACCGCTCGGGCCTGGAGGCTCTCCCGCGCTGTCGTTTCCTCCCAGGCGTAAACGCCCGGGGTTCCACGCCAGATTCGGCTGAATTTCGGCGATCACGGGCTCTGTCGCCGCGTGCCAGAGCGAAGCTCTCCCGGGCACGAAGGCGAAGCCCTCCCCGCGCGCTGCCCCCTCGGGACGAAGCCCGTCCCACGGCGCAGCCCTCCCGAAGGCGCAGCCCTCCCGAAGGCGCAGCCCTGCCGGGAGGCGCAGCCCTCCCGGGGGCGAAGCCCGTCCCGGGGCGAAGCCCGTCCTGGGTGGGCATCAGATGGCCCACCCGGTAACCGGGCAACGGGCGGGCCGAGTCGCCGAAGGCGAGGTTTGCGCCGGCAGGCGCCCAAAGGACAGCCTGAGCCCCGAATGCGCGAAGCGCCCCGAGCGAAGACCGATCGCTCGGGGCGGGTGTCAGGCGGCCCACCCGGTAACCGGGCAACGGGGGGGGTGAGCCAGGCGGGCCTACTTGGCGTTGGCCTTCAGGTAGTCGCTGTTCATCTGCGCGATCGTGTCCAGCGGAATCCCCTTCGGGCACACCGCCGTGCACTCCCCCGTGTTCGTGCACCCGCCGAACCCCTCGGCGTCCATCTGGTCCACCATCGCCTTCGCGCGCGACAGGCGTTCCGGCTGGCCCTGGGGGAGCAGGCTCAGGTGGGTGATCTTGGCGGCGGTGAAGAGGGAGGCCGAGCCGTTGGGGCAGGCCGCCACGCACGCGCCGCAGCCGATGCAGGTCGCCGCGTCGAAGGCCGAGTCCGCGTCCTCCTTGCGTACGGGGATGCTGTGGGCGTCAGGGGCCGAGCCGGCCGGGACCGAGACGAAGCCGCCGGCCTGGATGATCCGGTCGAACGCGCTCCGGTCCACCACGAGGTCCTTGACCACGGGGAACGGGGCCGCGCGCCACGGCTCGATGGTGATCGTGGCGCCGTCCTCGAAGTGGCGCATGTGGAGCTGGCACGTCGTGGTGGCGCGCTGCTCGCCGTGCGCCACGCCGTTGATGACCATGCCGCACATGCCGCAGATGCCTTCGCGGCAGTCGTGGTCGAAGGCGATCGGGTCGTCGCCCTCCAGGATGAGGCGCTCGTTGAGGACGTCCAGCATCTCCAGGAACGACATGTCCGGGGACACGTCCTCCACCCGGTAGGTCACCATCTTTCCCGAGGAGGAAGGATCGCTCTGGCGCCAGACCTTAAGGGTCAGGTTCACTTGTAGCTCCGCTGGGTCATCTTGACGTACTCGTACTCGAGCGATTCCTTGTGCAGCACCGGCCCGTCACCGGAGAACTCCCACGCCGAGACGTGCGCGAAGCTCTCGTCGTCGCGCAGCGCCTCGCCGTCGGCGTCCTGGGACTCCGCGCGGAAGTGGCCGCCGCAGGACTCCGTGCGGACCAGGGCGTCCAGGCACATGAGCTCGGCCAGGTCGAAGAAGTCCGCGACCCGCCCGGCCTTCTCCAGGACCTGGTTCAGCTCCTCGGGGGCGCCCGACACCTTGACGTTCTGCCAGAACTCCGCCCGCAACTCGGGGATGCGCTCCAGCGCCTTGCGCAGCGACTCCTCGGTGCGCTCCATGCCGCAGTAGTCCCACATGAGCTTGCCCAGCTCGCGGTGGAAGGAGTCAGGGGTACGGGTGCCGTTCACGGACATGAGCCGGTCGATCCTGGTCCGGACCTTGATCTCGGCCTCCGCCACGGCCTCCTCGTCGACGTCGCCGTAAGGGCCGTTCGCGAGATAGTCACCGATGGTGGTGGGAAGGACGAAATATCCGTCGGCGAGGCCCTGCATCAGCGCCGATGCGCCGAGGCGGTTCGCGCCGTGGTCGGAGAAGTTCGCCTCACCGATGACGAAGAGGCCGGGGATCGTCGACTGCAGGTCGTAGTCCACCCACAGGCCGCCCATCGTGTAGTGGACGGCCGGGTAGATGCGCATCGGCAGGTCGTACGGGTTCTCACCGGTGATGCGCTCGTACATCTCGAAGAGGTTGCCGTACTTCTTCTCCACGGCGTCGCGCCCGAGCCGGCCGATCGCGTCGCGGAAGTCCAGGTACACGCCCAGCCCGCCGGGGCCGACGCCGCGGCCCTCGTCGCAGACGTTCTTGGCGGCGCGGGAGGCGATGTCCCGGGGGACGAGGTTGCCGAAAGCGGGATAGATCCGCTCCAGGTAGTAGTCGCGCTCCTCCTCCGGGATGTCCCCGGGGGCGCGCGTGTCGTTCTTGAGCAACGGCACCCAGACGCGGCCGTCGTTGCGCAGCGACTCCGACATCAGCGTCAGCTTCGACTGGTACTCGCCCGACACCGGGATGCAGGTCGGGTGGATCTGCGTGTAGCAGGGGTTGGCGAAGTACGCGCCGCGCTCGTGCGCCCGCCAGATCGCCGTGGTGTTGCAGCCCTTGGCGTTCGTGGACAGGAAGAACACGTTCCCGTAGCCGCCCGTGGCCAGCACCACGGCGTCGGCGAGGTGGCGCTCGATCTCGCCCGTCACCATGTCGCGCACGATGACGCCGCGCGCCCGCCCGTCGGAGATGATCAGGTCGAGCATCTCGTGCCGGGTGTGCATCTCCACGGTCCCGGCCGCGATCTGCCGCTCCAGCGCCTGGTACGCCCCCAGCAGCAACTGCTGCCCCGTCTGGCCGCGGGCGTAGAACGTACGCGAGACCTGGGCGCCGCCGAAGGAGCGCGTGTCGAGCAGGCCGCCGTATTCGCGGGCGAACGGCACGCCCTGGGCGACGGCCTGGTCGATGATGTTCACCGAGACCTGGGCGAGGCGGTAGACGTTCGACTCGCGGGCGCGGAAGTCGCCGCCCTTGACCGTGTCGTAGAAGAGGCGGTAGATGCTGTCGCCGTCGCCGCGGTAGTTCTTCGCGGCGTTGATCCCGCCCTGCGCGGCGATGGAGTGCGCGCGGCGCGGCGTGTCCTGGTAGCAGAACGACTTGACGTTGTAGCCCAGCTCGCCCAGCGTGGCGGCGGCGGACCCGCCGGCCAGGCCGGTGCCGACCACGATCACGTTGAGCTTGCGCTTGTTGGCCGGGTTGACCAGCTTCGCCCCGAACTTGCGCTTCTCCCACCGCTCCTCGATGGGACCGGCGGGAGCCTTCTCGTCCCGGATCTCCGAGCCCTGGGTGTACTTCACTTCACAACTCCGAACGTGATCGCGAGAGGCGGCGCCAGGAACCCGATGACCAGGACCGCCGAGACCAGGACTGCGCTCGCCTTCAGTGCCTTGTAGCGGGCGCGGTTGGCCCAGCCGAGCGTCTGGAAGGCGCTCCAGATCCCGTGCCGCAGGTGCAGGCCGACCATGACGACGGCCACCAGGTAGATGAGGGTGACCCACCACCGGGACGGATCGAACCCGGCGATCATCCGGTCGGCCGGGGCGGAGTCGAAGCCCTTGGGGTTCACGAGGCCGAAGGTGAGGTCGAGCAGGTGCCAGACCACGAAGAACAGGATCGTCAGGCCGCCGAACCGCATGATGTGCGTCGTGTAGCCGCCGGCCTGCGACTTCTTGGCCACGTACTTGACCGGCCTGGCCTTGTGCGCGCGGCGGGCCAGCGAGATCGCGGCCCACATGTGCAGGACGACGGAGACGACGAGCCCGATCTCCAGGATCGTCAGGACCGTGCGGTAGGGCGCGATCGGCTCCAGCAGCGTGCGCAGCGCGTGGGCGTACTCGTTGAAGGAGTCACGGCCGAGGAAGATCTTGAGGTTCCCCAGCATGTGGAGGATCAGGAAGGTCACCATCACGGCCCCTGTGACGGCCATGACGACTTTCTTGCCGTTCGACGAGCCCAGGAACCCGCCGGACCTCTTGCGCGTTGGAGCGTTCTTGGGAGCGGTAACAGGCGCGGTAGCGGACCCGCGTTCTATCGTGGCAGTCACGTCTTCAGAAGCTACGTAACCTGGGATGATCCGTCCAAGTCATCATCGATCTGGTTTCGATAGCCATGGGCTATGATTCCTAGGTTTGTACGGTCCCAGGGGCCCGGCGACCCGGCCGGTGCGAGGAATATCACATGCAGTTGCAGCAGCTCGCGTACTTCGTCGCGGTGGCGGAGACCAGGCACTTCACTCAGGCGGCCGAGCGCATGCGGGTCGCCCAGCCCTCCCTCAGCAAGCAGATCAAGGCCCTGGAGACCGACCTCGGCGCGCCGCTGTTCTCCCGCGCGCGCGGCAACGTCACGCTGACCCCGGCGGGCGAGGCGCTGCTGCCGCTGGCCCGCCGGATCCTGGCCGACGCCGGCACCGCGCGGCAGGAGGTGGCCGAGCTCGCCGGGCTGCGCAGGGGCCGGGTGCGCCTCGGAGCCACGCCCTCGCTCTGCGCCGGGCTGCTGGCCGACGCGCTGGCGCGCTTCCACGGCGCGTACCCGGGGATCGAGCTGCTGGTCGAGGAGGGCGGCTCGCGCGACCTGGTCAGGGCGCTGGCCAGGGGGCAGCTCGACCTGTCGCTGATCATCATGCCGCTGCAGAGCGACGACCCCTCCCTGGTGACCGAGGAGATCCTGCGGGAGAACCTCGTGGTCGTCGCGCCCTCCCACGAACAGCCGCGGGGCCCGTACCTGGAGATCGGGGACCTGCGCGGCCGGCCGATGGTGATGTTCAGGCGCGGCTACGACCTGCGGGAGGCGACGCTGGCGGCGTGCCGGCAGGCCGGGTTCGAGCCCCGGTTCGCGGTGCAGGGCGGGGAGATGGACGCCGTCCTGCGATTCGTGGAGGCGGGGCTCGGCGTGGCCGTGGTTCCCTCGATGGTGCTCGACGGGCGTCCGGGGCTGTCCGGCACGCCGCTCGCGCCGCCCGGGCTGAGCAGGACGATCGCGCTGGCCCACCGCAAGGACGTCGAGCTGACCCGGGCCGCCCAGACGTTCAGGGAGATCCTTTTGTCGTTCGTGGTGGAAGCCGGGCATGAAGGCACGCTTCCGCAAGGGGTCGAACTCATCGCAGAATGAGCATGAACGGTCCGACTCTCCGGTGAGGCGTGTGTGACGGCAAATCTTTCCGAAACGCTGACGCTGCTCCTCATCGAGGACGATGACGGCGACGCATTCCTCGTCGAGGAGCTGCTGGCCGAGGCCGACGCGCCCCCCGACATCTTCCGGGCGCGCAGTCTGCACGAGGCCAAGACCAAGCTGACCACCAAGATCCAGTGCGTGCTCGTCGATCTCTCGCTGCCCGACGCCAGCCGCCTGGAGGCGCTGGAGGAGGTGCTGGGGCTGGCGCCGCACGCGGCCGTGCTGGTGCTCACCGGTCTCAGGGACGTGCACGTGGGCGTCGCCGCCGTCCAGGCGGGAGCCCAGGACTACCTGGTCAAGCAGGACATCGACGCGCGGCTGCTGGCCAGGGCCATCCGGTACGCGATGGAGCGCAAGCGCGCCGACCTGGCCCAGCTCAGGCTCGTCCAGGCCGAGCTGACCGCCAAGGAGAACGCCAGGCTGCAGAGCGGCCTGCTGCCCGTCGCGCTGCTGCACACCGCCGAGATCGAGCACACGACGCGATACCTGCCGGGCAGCGGCGGGACGCTGGCCGGCGACTTCCTCGACACGGTGCAGACCCCGGACGGCTCGGTGCACGTCGTGGTCGGTGACGTGTGCGGCCACGGGCCCGACGAGGCCGCGCTGGGCGTGGCGCTGCGCATCGCCTGGCGCACGCTGGTGCTGGCCGGGCAGACCGGCGACACCCTCCTGCGCACGCTCGACGCCCTGCTGCGGGCCGAACGCAAGGCCCCCGAGATCTTCACCACGCTGTGCATGGCCACGATCTCCCCCGATCTGCGGCACGCCACGTTACGCGTGGTCGGCCACCCGCCACCGGTGCTGGTGCGCGACGGGGCCGTCGAGGTGCTCGCCGGCGGCCCGTCCGGCCCGCCGCTCGGGATCTTCCCCGACGCGGAATGGTCGGCGATCGAGGTGCCGCTGGGCGACAAGTGGTCCATCATGCTCTATACCGACGGCCTGATCGAGGCGTCAGTGGGCGAGCGCCACGAGCTCCTGGGCGTGGACGGCCTGATCGATCTCGTACGCGAGCACGGCTCGATCGACCTCGACCGGCTGATCACGCACGTGGGCACACTGAGCGACGATCTGGCCGTGGTCCTGGTCAGCAGGAGGAGAGCATGAGCATTCACCCGCTGCCGCCCCCCAGGGAGCCGACGGGCCTCGGCAAGCTGCCGGTCGCCCGCTGGTTCCTGTTCATCGGGGCGGTGGCCGGCGTCACGTTCGCCGCCGGATCCGTGGTCATCATGGTGCTGCTCGGGCAGGCCATGGAGCTGCAGCCGCGCCCGGAGATGACCGCGCAGCTCGGACGGCTGAACGTGGCGCTGATCGTGCTGTTCGCGGTGCTGCTCGCCTGCGGCGCCGGGCTCGCGCTCATCGTCCGCCACGCCGTGCTGAAGCCCATCGCCCAGCTCACCGAACAAGTCCGTACGGTCGCCGGCGGCGACTTCGACCACACCCTGCACGTCGACAGACCGGCGGAGCTGGCGGAGCTGTCCAGCCACATCGACTCCATGCGCGCGCGGGTCGTCTCGGCCTGGCGGGTGGCCGCCGACCAGGCCGACGAGCTGCGCAGGTCGAACGGCGAGCTGGAGCAGTTCGCGTACGTGGCCAGCCACGACCTCCAGGAGCCGCTGCGCAAGGTCGCCAGCTTCACGCAGATGCTGGAGCAGCGCTACGGCCCGCAGCTCGACGAGCGGGCCAAGCAGTACATCCACTACGCGGTCGACGGCGCCAAGCGCATGCAACTCCTGATCAACGACCTGCTCGACTTCTCCAGGGTCGGCCGGGTCACCGGCGAGAAGAGCGCCGTCGAGTCGGGCGCGGCGCTGGACACGGCGCTGGAGAACCTCTCGGCCACGATCGAGGACACCGGGACCACCGTCACCAGGGACGACCTGCCCGCCGTCACCGCCAACCGGCTGCAGCTCACGCAGCTCTTCCAGAACCTGATCGAGAACGCCGTCAAGTTCCGCTCCGAGGAGCCGCCGCGCATCCACATCGGGGCGGTACGCGCCGGCGCCATGTGGGAGTTCAGCTGCGCGGACAACGGCATCGGGGTCGAGCAGAAGTACGCCGACCGCATCTTCCTCATCTTCCAGCGGCTCCATCCCCGCGACGTGTATCCGGGGACTGGCATCGGACTGGCACTCTGCCGCAAGATCGTCGAGTATCACGGCGGACAGCTCTGGCTCGACGGCAGCACGCCGGGCCAGGGCGCGACCTTCCGCTGGACGCTACCCGCGGCTGGAGACGACGATGACTGACTGGCGCCCGATCGAGGTCCTCCTGGTGGAGGACGACCAGGGTGACATCCTGCTCACCAAGGAGGCCTTCGACCTCAACAAGGTGCGCAACCGGCTGCACGTGGTCAACGACGGCGAGCAGGCGATGGCCTTCCTTCGCCGGGAGGGCTCCTTCGCCACCGTGCCGCGCCCCGACCTGATCCTGCTCGACCTCAACCTGCCCAGGATGAGCGGCATGGAGGTGCTGTCCGAAGTCAAGGCCGACGCCGCGTTGCGGACGATCCCGGTGGTGATCCTGACGACGTCGGAGGCGGAGGAGGACATCTTGCACAGCTACCGGCTGCACGCCAACGCATACGTGTCCAAACCGGTGGATTTTGAGCAATTTATCCGGGTTGTCCGGCAAATCGATGATTTCTTTGTGACTGTGGTTAAGTTGCCGGTCCAGGGGCAGCGCCTCTGACGGGCATACGTGACAGGAATCACAGCGGGTCATCGAAAAAGTGAGTGACCCCGCTCACAAATGTCGATGCGGTCGTCGTAACGTATCCCCCACCAATGCGCGCCTGAGCGGATGCAAGCCGTATGCGCGCCCAGCGAAACGAAAGCCACGGACCCCCTGCGCGACGGGTCCGCGGGAGGTGGAGAGGTCCGAGATGACCCAGACGACGCCCGACGCTCCGGTCAGAAGGCAGCGTGCGCAAGTCAAGGTGCGCACCCTGCGCACCGACAGATGGTGGCTGGTCCCGCTACTGACGTTCCTCGGGCTCAGCTCGTTCCTCGTCTACGGTGTATGGGCCATCATCGACAACAGCTATTTCGTCGATCCCTACATAGCCCCGTTCTCCTCGCCCTGTCTGAGCACGGCGTGCCCGGAGGGCGCGCGGTTGTTCGGCTGGGCGCCGATCGGCGACTGGTACACCTTGCCACCGGGGCTGCTGATTCTCGGCCTGCCCGGCGGGTTCCGGCTGACCTGCTATTACTACCGTAAGTCGTACTATCGCTCGTTCTGGCTCTCGCCTCCGGCCTGCGCCGTCCAGGAGCCGCACGGCAAGTACACCGGCGAGCGGCGCTTCCCGCTGATCCTGCAGAACGTCCACAGGTACTTCTTCTACGCGGCCATCGTGATCGGCCTCATCCTGGCCTACGACGCCGTCCTGGCGCTCATCCACAAGCCGGACGGCCTGGGCACCTGGATCCTGGTGCTCAACGCCGTCCTGATCAACGCCTACTCGCTGTCGTGCCACTCCTGCAGGCACATCACCGCGGGCCGGCTCAACCACTTCTCCCGTCACCCGCTGCGGTATCGGGCCTGGACGTTCGTGTCCAAGCTCAACGCCAAGCACCAACCCCTCGCGTGGGCCTCGATGTTCTCCGTCATGGGCGCCGACCTGTACGTCCGCCTGGTGGCCAAGGGCATCATCGCCTTCCCGTACGCGTAAGGACCAGCTTCAGTGGAAAACTCGCTTAACACAGAGCGCCACGAGTACGACGTCGTCGTCATCGGCGCGGGCGGCGCCGGTCTGCGTGCCGCGATCGAGGCCCGCCAGCAGGGCAAGAAGACGGCGATCGTCTGCAAGTCGCTGTTCGGCAAGGCGCACACCGTCATGGCCGAGGGCGGCGCCGCCGCCGCGATGGGCAACGTCAACTCCGACGACAACTGGATGGTGCACTTCCGTGACACCATGCGGGGCGGCAAGTTCCTCAACAACTGGCGGATGGCCGAGCTGCACGCCAAGGAGGCGCCTGACCGCGTCTGGGAGCTGGAGGCCTGGGGCGCGCTGTTCGACCGCACCAAGGACGGCAGGATCAGCCAGCGGAACTTCGGCGGGCACGAATACCCGCGGCTCGCGCACGTGGGCGACCGTACCGGGCTGGAGCTGATCCGCACCCTGCAGCAGCGCGTCGTCGCGCTCCAGCAGGAGGACTACGAGACGCACGGCGACTACGAGGCCTACATCAAGGTCTTCCAAGAGTGCACGATCACGCGGCTGCTCAAGGACGGCGACGCGATCTCCGGCGCGTTCGGCTACTGGCGCGAGACCGGCAACCTCGTGCTCTTCGACGCACCGGCCGTGGTCCTCGCCACCGGCGGCATCGGCAAGTCGTACGTCGTCACCTCCAACTCCTGGGAGTACACCGGCGACGGCCACGCCCTCGCCCTCCTCGCCGGCGCGAACCTGATCAACATGGAGTTCATCCAGTTCCACCCCACGGGGATGGTCTGGCCGCCGTCCGTGCGCGGCATCCTGGTCACCGAGTCCGTACGGGGCGACGGCGGCGTGCTGCGCAACTCCGAGGGCAAGCGCTTCATGTTCGACTACATCCCCGAGGTGTTCAAGGACAAGTACGCGACCAGCGAGGAGGAGGGCGACCGCTGGTACACCGACCAGGCCAACAACCGGCGCCCGCCGGAGCTGCTGCCGCGTGACGAGGTGGCCCGCGCGATCAACGCCGAGGTGAAGGCCGGTCGCGGCTCACCCCAGGGCGGCGTGTTCCTCGACGTCTCCACCCGGCTCCCCGCCGAGGAGATCAAGAAGCGGCTGCCGTCGATGCACCACCAGTTCAAGGAGCTGGCCGACGTCGACATCACCGCCGAGCCCATGCAGGTGGGCCCGACCTGCCACTACATCATGGGCGGCGTCGAGGTGGACGCCGACACCGGTGCGGCGGCGGTCCCTGGTCTGTTCGCGGCCGGGGAGGTCTCCGGCGGCATGCACGGCTCCAACCGGCTGGGCGGCAACTCGCTGTCCGACCTGCTGGTGTTCGGGCGCCGGGCGGGCGCGGGCGCGTCGGCGTACGTCGACGGGCTGGCCGCCAGGCCCAAGGTCGCGGCGGAGCTCGTGGCGGAGGCCCGCGAAGAGGCCCTGGCGCCCCTGGGCCGCAGCGGCGAGAACCCCTATGAGGTCCACCAGGAGCTCCAGCGGACCATGAACGACCTGGTCGGCATCATCCGTAAGGCCGAGGAGGTCTCGGAGGCCCTGGGGGTCGTGGAGAAGCTCAGGGAGCGCGTGGAGCTCGTCGGGGCGGCCGGCTCGCGCATCTACAACCCCGGCTGGCACCTCGCGATCGACCTGCGCAACATGGTGCTGGTGTCGGAGTGCGTGGCCAGGGCCGCGCTGCTGCGCCAGGAGAGCCGCGGCGGTCACACCCGCGACGACTTCCCGGGGATGAACCCGGTCTGGCGCCGCAAGCTGCTCGTCTGCTCCACCGAGGACGGCTCCGCCGTCAAGGTCGAGGAGAAGCTCCAGCCGTCCATGCGGGACGACCTGATCAGCCTCTTCGACAGGGACGAGCTGAAGAAGTACCTCACCGACGAAGAGATGGCCGAGTTCGACGGGATAGCGAAGTCATGAGCTACAAGGCAAAGTTCAAGGTCTGGCGGGGTGAGGGCGGCGAGGGCAAGCTCGAGGACTTCACCGTCGAGGTGAACGAGGGCGAGGTCGTCCTCGACATCATCCACCGGCTCCAGGCCACCCAGGCGCCTGACCTGGCGGTGCGCTGGAACTGCAAGGCCGGCAAGTGCGGCTCGTGCAGCATGGAGATCAACGGCAAGCCGCGGCTGGGCTGTATGACGCGCATGTCGACGTTCGAGGAGGACGAGACCATCACGGTCACGCCCATGCGGACCTTCCCGGTCATCAAGGACCTCGTGACCGACGTGTCGTACAACTACCAGAAGGCCCGGGAAATCCCGTCCTTCACGCCGCCGGAGGGCGTGCGGCCCGGCGAGTACCGGATGAAGCAGGTCGACGTCGAGCGCTCGCAGGAGTTCCGCAAGTGCATCGAGTGCTTCATGTGCAACAACGTCTGCCACGTGATCCGCGACCACGAGGAGAACAAGTCCAACTTCTCCGGTCCCCGCTTCCTCATGCGGATCGCCGAGCTGGACATGCACCCGTACGACGTGGCGGACCGGCAGGAGGCGGCCCAGGAGGAGCACGGGCTCGGCTACTGCAACATCACCAAGTGCTGCACCGAGGTCTGCCCCGAGCACATCAAGATCACCGATAACGCGCTGATCCCGATGAAGGAGCGCGTGGCCGACCGGAAGTACGACCCGCTGGTGTGGCTCGGCAACAAGATCTTCAAGCGCGCCAAGTAAGAGGCGGAAACGAAAGCCGGGGCCGATGCCGGCCCCGGCTTTCATGTGCGTTCGCTACTTCGATCTGCCCCAGCGCTTGCGCTTGGGGTCCGGCATCTCCTTGGTCGGCTCCTGCGGCTGCTGCTGCTCCTGTTGCGGAGGCAGCGGCTGGACGGCCGTCACGTCCTCGTCCGGCGCCAGGTAGGGCGGCGGCTCGTAGTCCTGCGTACCGGCCGGCTGGAACAGCGACGGTCCCGGTCCCCAGGGCTCCGAGTCGCCCTGCTCCGCCGCTGACACGGGGCCGAGCGGGCGCTCCTGGCCCTCGTCCTCGTACGGGCTCGCGCCGCCCGGCGGGATGTCCGCCGGCGGCGCCACCGCGGGCAAAAGCGGCTCGAACGGGTCGCGGTACTCGCTCTGCTTCGGCGGCTCATGGCTGTAGGAGTCGAACTCGTCCGGATGCAGCACCACGGGCTCCTGCGGGGCCGCCGGCGGCTCCTGCGCGTAGCCCTGGTGCGGGTAGGGGTGGCCGGGGTCCTGGTAGCCGCCGTACTGGGGCTGCCCGGTCGGGTAGGTCTGCACCGGTACGAAGCTGATGATCGGCGCGTACGCCGTCCCGCCCGGATATCCGGGGGCCGGGAAGCCCGCCTTGGCGTAACCGGGCCCCGAGGGGTAACCGCCACCCGGCGGCATGGCCGCCCCACCCATCGGGCTGCCCATCTGCGGCCCGGCCTTGCGTACGGCCGCCGCGTGGGCCATCCGGCGCAACCGGCCCTCGAAGATCAGCACGGCGAAGAGCGCGAGCAGGACGAGCACCAGGGCCGGGATGCTGAGCTTCTGCGTCAGCGTCCGCTGGTCGAACTCGGGCGCCGCGTTACGCAGCTCCAGCGGCACCGCCTCGGAGGAGGCGGGCGGCGTATCGCTCGGCAGCGGGGCGGCGGTCGTCTCGGTCGGCGCGATGGCCGGCATCTCCACGGACGGCTCGACGGTCGGCGTCACCGAGGCGGCGGGCACCTCGACGCTCTGCGTGGGCAGCGGCTGGAGGTTCTGGGTGGGGGTGTCCTGCGGGGTGCTCGCCGGGGGCGTGGTGGTCTTCGTCGGCGTGGGGGCCTTGGTCTTCTTCGTCGGGGTCGCGGTGACGGTCTTCGTGATCGTCGTCTCCGGCGTGTCCTCGGGAGTCGGCGTGCCCAGCGTCGTGGTGATCGTCACCGTCGTCTCGGGCGAGGTCTCGCACTCATCGCCGACGTCGCAGGGGTCGACCGGGTCGTAGGCCGACACGGACGCGTTCGCGCTCTGCACGATGAACGGGGTGACGCCGGCGCCGGCCAAGCCGAGCGCCAGGACGATCGCGGACACGGCCGTCGCTCGCGTGCGTGCCACCGGTGTCCTCCGCCTAGTCCCGGAACCTTGGTCAAAGGGAATACTAGCCGGGTAAAAGTAACAGTAAAGACGGAATTACAACACCTTTCTCCCTTTACGGCCCCGTTGTACCGTGCCAATGAGCCACAGGGCCCCCAGCAGCACTCCGATCCCTCCTGCGGCCATCGCGAAACCTCTCGGACCGTCCAAGGAACTGACCCTGGCGACAGGCTGAACCCGCTTCGCGGACACGGCCATCTCCCACGGCAACGGCGCCACCGCCCGCGCCGCCTCCTCACTGAGCGGCACCACCCCAGCCACGGCCCGCTCCCCCGCCCCGGCGGCCTCCGTGCCACCGGGCACGCCCTGCGCCCCCGCCCCAGCGGCCTGCGTGGCACCGGGCAAGGCCTGTTCCCCCGCTCCGGGCACCTGCGGCACCAAACCGGCCTCCGGCTGCGGCACCAAGCCGCCCACGGTCCCCTGCGTCACGCCAGGAACCGCCTGCGACCCCGCAGCCTGTGATCCCGCACCGGTGGCCGCCTGCCGTCCCACGCCAGGCGCCACCTGTGGGACGGCGCCACCGGACGCCTGTGGCGCCGCACCGGCCGCAGCCTGCTGCGGCACGGCAAGCACCTGCCCCGAGACACCGGGGGCTCCTTCCGCAGACGGCACCGAGGTCTGCGGAGGCACCGCCGCCGGCAGCCGCAAGATCCCGCTGTCCACCCCAGCGCTGTCCCCGGCCGTGCCTGGCCGTCCCGCAAGGGCCCCGCGCGAATGCCGCGCCCCAGCACCGGATCGCCCCGTCCCAGCCTCGCGCGAATGCCGCGCTCCAGCACCGCCCGACCGCCCCGCCGCAGCCCCGCGCGATTCCCGCGCTCCGGCCTCGCCTGGTAGCGCCGTCACGGCCCCGCGCGATCGCGCCCCGGCCTCGTGGGACTGTCCGAGCCCCGTACCGGCCTGCTGTGCCTTGCGTGCGTCGCCGGGACTGCCCGCCGCTCCGGCCCTGCCGCCGGGCCGATCCGCCCGCCCGGTCCCGGCAGGCCGGTGCGCGTCCGTGGGCGCTCCGGCGGGCTTGCCGCCCACCGTCTCGGCCGTGGCGGACTGCCTGCGTCCCACGCCCGGCCGGGCCGCTTCGCTGGGGTGCACGCGTACCGCCGTGCCGCTGAACGTCATGGCGCGTCCGGCGACCCTCAGAGCGGCCGTCTTGCTCACGGTCGTCAACTCGCCGCCCGAGGGGGCCTGCATCCTGGCCACCGCCGCGAGCACCACCCTCTTCGCCCCGGCAGGCGCGGTGAGCGTCACGTCCACGGCATGGGAGCCGGACACGTCGCCCAGCGCGCACACCCGCGCCCCTGACGGCGGCAGCGGGCTCTTAGCCCCGGCCGCGCCCACAGCCGAGCCTCCCGCGATGCTCCCCATCGCGCCCGCCACCGTGCCCAGCGTCAGACCCTCCATCGCGCCCCTCACTGGGCTCCCCGTCGTACTCCCCGCCGGGCTCCCCGCCGTACTCCCCGCCGTGCTCCTCGCCGGGCCCAGCGCCTGCATAGCAAGCGCCCCCGCCGCCGCGGCACCGGAGCCGGCCCTATCAGCTGGCCCCGTAACACCCGCCGGCGCCGCAACGGGCGGGCTCGCGTCCGACGGACCCGCCACCGCCCCGCCGCCCCGCACGTCCTCGGCCACGGCACCGGCCGCCTCGCGGGGCCCCCGCGCGAGCGACGGCACGCACGCCACCTCGCCCAGCGCCTCCACCGGGCTCGCGGCCACCGCCACCCTGACCCCGTGGGCCATCCCGTTCAGCCGCACCCGGAACCGCTGGACGTCCCCCGTCCTGATCCACTTCCCCGCACCGTCGCCGCCCACTCGTTCGAGCACCAGCGACACGCCGGCCGCCGCCACGGGCACGGAGGGCACCGCGCCCAGGACCAACGCCCCGCCGATGACCCAGCCCCGCCGCCGCATCACACTTCTCCCCCGCCATGACAAATAACGCCTAGTAGCCATTCTGTCACAGAGAGGGACTAGCTAATCACGTTCGAGCAGATTCTCCACAGTCTTCATGATGGGCAGATCGGCCCCCAGCCACTCCACCTCGTAGTACTCCCCGGGCCCCAGCCACCGCAGCGCCAGATGCTCCCTGGCCTCGGGCACGCCGGCGGCCAGCGAGCACATCCAGACCCGCAGCACGTACCCCTCGGACAACGGCCAGTCGCCACCCACCCGCAGACCTACCGCGACCTCGACGCCGAGCTCCTCCCGGCACTCCCGGACCAGCGCCTCTTCCTCGCTCTCGCCCGGATCCACCTTCCCGCCGGGGAACTCCCACCCGCCGGCGAGGGCGGGGGGCTCGGCACGCTGGGCGGCCAGCACCCGGCGCCCCTCCGCGACGATCACTGCGGCCACGACCACGACCGTGCTCATGCGTTGAGATTCCTCATAGGGACGAATTCTGCAGCTTCTTGAGCTGGTCGAGCACACCGGAGTTCTGCAGGGGACGGGTGAAGCCCACGCGGTTGTCGCGGGCCTGGTAGCTCGTGACCTTGATCGGACCGCACAGCCGGCACCTGGCCTCCAGCATCTTGCCCTTCGACACGACCAGCCCCACGTGCCCGGGGCTGCTGGCCGAGGTGCCCGGACCGGCGTTGAAGAACACCAGGTCCCCGGGCTGCTCGTCGCCTTCTAACACCTTCGCCCCGAACGGCCACTGCGTGAACGTCGTACGCGGGATCGTCAGCCCGGCCGCCCGGTAGGCCGCGTAGATGACCCCCGAGCAGTCGAACGCGTCCGGCCCCGTGCCGCCCCACAGGTACGGCTTGCCGCGCTGCGCCAGCGCGAACTCCAGGATCTTGGCCACGATGTCGCTGGGCGCGGCCTCGACGAGCGGGTCGTCGCACTCCTCGGACGCCTGCGGCGGCACCTTGACCTCGCCGGACTTGGCGTACTTCCTGGCGATCTCCTCGACCTGGTCGACGTACCACCAGGCGCGGTTGTAGACGAACAGCGCCTGACGCACGTTCTCGGGGGCGCCGTTGCGCTTGAGCATCTTCGCCGCGCCGAGGATGGCGTCGGCCGGGTTGTAGATGTCGCCCACGCCGTCGCCGTCGCCGTCGGAGGCGTACCCGTTGATCGTCGACGACATCGGCATCCGCGCCTTGCCGCCCCACGTGGAGATCAGGAACTGCATCGGCCCGGCCGCGCCCGCGGAGTTGGTGCCGCTCTTGACACCGGGCAGGTCCGAACGGCCGTGGTCGGTCTCACGCTTGCCCACGGCGGCCAGGATGTTCCACTGGACACCGATCTTCTGGCCGTTCTTCTTGTAGAGGTCCAGGTATTCGCCGGGGATGTCCGCGGTGCCGGAGTCGGACACCTCCTCCACCTGCGTACTGTCCTGGCAGTCGACCGAGAATCCGCCGTCGCTGAGGAAGGACGGCATCGAGATCAGCAGCATCGGCGACACGATGACCGCCACGAGGAGTAGCGCCCCGGCGAGCCCGATCACCAGGGCGAGGCGCGCTCGTGAGAGTTTCACCCTTCGGGGTCCCCATCCTGGCCCTCGACGGCAGGCCTGATGTCGAAGATCCGCCAGTCGGCTCCCAGCTGGCTCACCGTGATCGCGAACTCCTCCGTGAGCTGCTTGTCGCCGCTCAGGGCGGCGACCTGCCTGCTCGCGGTGACCACGAAGACGATGGAGGTCCTCTCGATCTGCCTGATCTCCTTCAGCCTGGCCGTGGCCGTGGAGACGATCTGATCGTTGCGGTTCTGCTCGATCGTGCCCGCCGACGTGACGGTCCTGGTCAGGTCGTTCGCGAGCTCGGCCGTCGTGTACGCCTTCACCCGGCCCGCGTACGCCGCCGGGTCCTCGTCGTACCGGTACGTGCCGTATGCGGCGGTGAACCGTTCAGCCAGATCCGCCGCCGCGGACAGTTGCTCCTTCTTCATCGGCAGGTACGAGTAGACGTCGAACGGCGCCGCGCTCGCGGTCGCCAGCGGCGTGCTCGACGCCGCTGGCACCGTGGTGGCGCGGCCCGCGCCCGGCGCGGGCTGCGCCGGGTCCTCCGAGTCCGGCCACATCGTCAGGTAGATGCCGACCGCGGCGATGACCACGACGATGGCGGCGAAGGCCACCCCCCGCCTGTCACCCGGCTGCGCCATGTTTTAGTCCTTGTCGGGGTTGTTCGGCTTGAGCCAGAACGGCACGGACGGGTCACCTGCGGAGCCGCCGCCGTTGCCGCTGCTGCGCAGCCAGAGCGGTGGCGCCTCGGAGGAGCGGGACGAGGGCTCGTCGGAGCCGAAGATCCGCGGACCGGTCGAGCCGCCGCCGGACCTGGACCCGCCGTTGGAGCGGGAGCCGCCGTTGGTCCGCGATCCGCCGGATCCCGACCCGCCGCCGAACAGCCCGCCGCCCGAGCCGCTCCTGGAGCCGCCCGAACCGCCCGAACCACTGCCTGACCCGCCGCCTGAGCCGCCGCCGAACAGGCCGCCGCCCGAGCCGCGCGAACGCGTGCCGCCCGACCGTGAGCCACCGGAGCCGCCTGAGCCGCCGAACCGCGACCCGCGCGAGCCGCCGGACGTCCCGCCGCGCGATCCGCCACGCGGCACCCAGCCACCGCCGGACCGGCCACCGAACCAGCCACCCGAGCCGCCGGAGCCACCCGAGCTCGCGGAGCTCGCGGGGCTGCCGGCGCCGGGGCTGGGCGCACCGGCGCCTCTCGCGCCGCCCGCCGCCGCGCCGCGGGTGCGCGTCGGCGTGCCACCCAGGTTGAGCGGCGGCGCCATGCCCCTGCGGGGTTCGAGCGGCTGCCTGGCGCCGCCCTTGCCGCCCTGCGGGTCGGTGTCGAGCGGAGCCGCCGTGGCCGGGACTCTCGTGCCGGCCTGTGCGCCTTCGCCTTCCTCGCCGCGTACCCTGACCTGCCCTGTGGCCGCCGCCGTGGCGGCCGCGCCCGCAGGATTGGCCACGCCCGCCGCCCTGATGAGCGGCTCGGCCTTGCGCAGGCCCCAGCGGCCGATCCTGGCGGAGGCGACCGGGGGCAGCACGCCCGCCGACCGCTCCAGCACGGACGAGCTCGCGGCGTCGCCGAGCATGCGGGTGGCCACCGTGTGACCGCTCATCGAGGCGAACAGATGCTGGAACGGCCTGCGGTAGAAGAACACGGCGATCGTCAGCAGGGCCATGAACAGCACCTGCAGCCCCCAGGGCATGGCCGTGGAGATGATCAGCGCGTACCCGTAGACGAGGACGCTGAGCACGATCGTCAGCACGGCCTGTCTGAGCAGGGTGCCGATGAGCATCTCCACCCAGCGCATGGCGACGATCCGGCCGCTGCCCGGGTGCACGCCGATCAGCAGGAAGATCGGCCCGAGTATCAGCAGCAGCAGGAAGCCCACCTTCAGCACCAGCAGCGAGACCGCCACCAGGAAGATGAGCGTCCCGGCCACCAGGGCGGCGATGAACGCGCCGATGGCCACGCCGAGCCGGTTGGACCAGTCGCGGCCGGAGAAGACGGTGTAGCGGGGGTCGTTCTTGAGGCTCTCGGCCAGCGCGGTGTACTGCGACTGGTGAGCGCCGATGTCGGGAGCCGGCTGCCCGGCCACGGCGGGCTGGATCGACTGGATCTCCAGCATCTTGCGGCCGAAGTCGCGCACGATCGGCTGCTGCGGGTCGGCGGTGCCGAACATGCCCACCAGCCATGGCTTGCAGACGAGCGTGGACCACAGGGCGTCGGCGTTCTGCTCGACGCCGGGCGTGCCGTTCTGGGCGTAGCCGCCGGCCTTGACCTCGGCGCCCGCCCCGCCGGGCGGCGGCAGGCAGGTCGCGCCGCCCGCGCCCGGCAGGCCGGAGAAGGCCGAGTTGACGACCTCGCCGGTCTTGTCCGTCACGACCTTGCCCAGCCCGGTGAAGTCGCCGGGCCTGCTGAAGAACCAGACCGCCACGGTGACCGCCAGGACCATCCAGATCACGCCTTCGGCGGTCGTGGTGGCCCGCTTGCGGATCAACCCGTACCAGGCCAGCCAGATCGCGCCGAGGATCACGATCGGCCGGAGGTAGGGCCAGTACATGGCATTGGCGAGGTTCGTGATGATGTCGTCGACGACGTCCTTGATGGACTGCAGCGGCCCCTCGGTCGCCGCGGCCTGGTACGTCGTGATGGTCAGCCGGTCGACGGCCTTCGCGGCGGTGAAGATGCCGTTGGCCCACATGTTGCCGAGCACGGCGACGTAGTCGGAGCAGCCCAGGTCGTGCGTGTGCCAGAACTGGCCGCTCATGCCGAACTGCGCGTAGTTGGTGGTCGGCGCCTGCGGGCCGCCCTCGGGGATCGGCGGCTGGATCATGCCGTCGGTGCCGCCGCCGATCACCTCGGGCGCCAGGGCGCCGGAGAGGTCGCACGGGGCCGCGGCGGCGGGCGCCGACATGCTGCCCACCACGATCGGCACCACGAGCATGCCGGTGACGAGCGCGAGTGTCAGCGCGAGTCGTCGGGATAGCCGGATCTTCATGACCGTACCTCCTGCGCCCTGCCCACGCCCCCTTGAAGATCATCATGCCCGCTGCCGCCGGGTTTGTCGTGCGTCGGGTTCGTGTCGAGCCAGCGGAGAAGGTCTTCGGAGATCAGGTCTACTCCGATACGCCCCGCCCTGCCATCCAGATCACGGAATACGCATTCGCCGTTTCCCAGCGAACGCAGCACGGCCTTGTGCTCTTCCGACGGCTCAACCCCCAGCAGGGACATCACGTGGTCCACCTCCACCCGCTCTGTGGACCTGAACGCGAAGACGGACGAGAGGCAGTTGGTCACCTGCTCGTTCAGCAGGTCTCCCGCGTTCTGCGAGACCAGCACGAGCGCGGTGTTGCGGGAGCGGCCCATCCTGCTGACCTCGGGCACCAGCTTGGCGCCCTCGGGCGTGGAGGTGATCGCCCACGCCTCGTCCAGGAAGATCGCCTTGGGCGCGCGCCGGTCGAGGCCGTTCATCAGCCTGCGCGCGAACTGGGACACCAGATAGAGCAGCGCCACCGACAACCGCTGCTCATAGGAATAGTCCTCCCTGGTCGTCGCCACGTCAGGAAGCGTCAGCCCGCCCAGCGTGAACACGGTCGTCCAGCCCTCGCTGTCGATCTGGTCGCCGCCGGAGGGGTCGAAGCACAGCGTGGCCAGGTGCATCTCCGACATGGACCGCAGCACGGCGCCCAGGTTCTTCGAGGCCGGGTCCTCGGCCCCCTCCAGGAAGTCGACGACCTTGCCGAGCGAGGGATCGGGCGCGTTGGACACCGCGGCCACCGCCTGGATCATCGCCGATTCGCGCTCCTCCGACATGCGGGGCAGCAGCAGCCGCAGCGTCTCGGTGGCCATGGTCTTCTTCGCCGCGATGTCGTCGCCGAACGAGAACGGGTCGAGCAGCCCAGGAGCGGCCGAGCCGAGCGGGATGATGCGTGCCTTGCGCCCGCGCTTGTCCAGGAGCTGGACCAGCGACTCGGCGTCGCCCTTGGGGTCGATCACCGCCACGGTGACGCCGCGCAGCGCCATCTGATAGATCATCAGCAGCGCGAGCGTGGTCTTGCCGCCGCCGGGCTCGCCGGTGATCGCGATGGCGGTCGGCCGGTTGCGGGTGGCCGCCACCAGCGGATCGAAGTGCACGATGCTGCGGGCCCTGCCGACGGTCTCACCGATGTACGGGCCCAGCCAGCCCTCGTTGCCGTCGTCCAGCCGGTCGCCCAGATCGACGGTCGCCGTGGCCATGCCGCCCGCGATCGTGCGCAGCGGCTGGCGCTGGGCGTAGGCGTTGACGCGTACCTTCTCGCCCGGCAGCGTCTCGCAGAACAGCGAGAACTGGTCGCCGGTGGAGTTGACCACGTCGATGCCCATGTCGCGGTAGTGCTCGACGACCGCCTCCACCCGCTGCACGCAGATGTCCTCGGTCGGGGCCGACACGATCAGGCGGTGCCAGCCGTACACGAAGGGGAGCCTTTCCTTCGTGATGCCGTGCTCCAGCATGCGGGCCGCGTCGATCTGCTCGGCCAGCGCCAGCGGCGCCTCCGCCCCGGCCTCGCGGATGTGGTGGTCCATGTCGCGGGCGTGCGCCAGCTTGCGCGCGACGTCCCGCGAGGCCTTGGTCGGCGGGATCAGCCGCATCCGCGACGAGACCTCCACGGGGAAGGAGAGCTGGTCGGCGAAGTGCATCCACGGCTCCCCGTCGGGGAAGGGCATGAGGTCGGGGAAGCGGGCGAACGACAGATGGGCCACGTAGGAGTCGCCCTGCGGCTGCACGATGCGCAACAGCGACCTGCCGTTGTGGATCTCGCCCTCGACCAGCGACTCGATCTCGCCCTTGCCCCAGCGCCGCTTGGGGCTCGCCGACGGCGCCGGGTCGCCCAGCGCGCCCGAGGCCGCGTGCTGGAACAGCCACGCCACCTCGACCGAGGTGGCGTGCCGGGCATAGAGGGCACTGGAGGCGAGAGCCCGGCCGAGACGTTCGGACTGCTCGGTCCATCGGCCGATCTCACTGTCCGGTACGTGGTCGTCCTCCATCCCGAGCGCCCTCTCCGTCTTCCGGTAGAAGCCGAAGAGCTGGGACAGCACGCCGCTGCCGACCTGCTTGCCGCGCGGGCCGAGCCGGACGCCGATGTAGACCTCCTTGGACCAGAAGTCCTTGGCCCAGACGTGCCGGTACATCTCCTCCAGGTAGTCGCGCCAGCCGGGCCCCTCGTCGGACGTGGCATTGAGCGCCATGGCCCACTCCGCCGCCGGATAGGTGCGGTGCGCCACCCTCAGGTGAACCTCGGCGTCGGGCATCCTGATCGCGGCCAGCGCGATCGTGATGTTGGTGGCCAGCGACTCGCGCTCCTCCGGCGTGACGAACTCGTAGCTGACCGTCGGGAGGCGGAAGTACGCCCATGCGCAGGTGTCTGTGAGCAGGATGCGGTCGTCGAAGTAGCGGACCGCGAGGCGCTGTCGCGCTCGGGACGCCCTGCTCATGCCGCCCCCTCGGCGCATGAACGGGCCAGACCTGCTCGCTTGTTCACTTATCGCTCACCGATTCTCGTGCCCGGGGGGTCACTCGCCAACTCCTCTTCGCTCGGTCGTACGGTCTGTGCCGCGAAGCCCGCGACCACCACACCGGCGAGGGCCAGATAGGCCCGCCGCCCGGCCGCGCGCAACTGCCCCAGGTCCACGACCTCCGCGCCGCCTGGCGCCAGATCGTCCTCCCAGGGCACCCTGACGATGGCCCGGCACCTGCCGCTGGCCACCGACTCCGCCTGCTCGACGTCGGCCATCGAACGTCTTGACACGCCGTTGACCACCATGACCGCCCGCCTGCGCAGCTCCGCGCAGCCGTGCCCGTCGAGCCACTCGTACGTCATCGCCACCGCCTCCGACGCCTCCTCGCTCGCCGGCACCACCAGAACCAGCTGGTCCGCGTACGGCAGCACCCTGGCCGCCAGCGCGGCGGCCGGGTCGATGACGGCCAGCTTGTAGTGGCGGTCGAGCAGGCGCATGGACTCGCCCAGACGGTGGTCGGAGAAGTAGGACCGGTCCGCGAGCCGCTGTTCGGCGCCCGCGTCGGTGTCCGCGCTGATCACCTCCAGCCCTGAGGTGGTCCGCGTGGTGTATCCCCGCATGGTGAGGTAGCCGCTGACCCGGTCGAGCCCCGACAGCAGCGAGGTGAGGGTCTCGGGGGTCTCCGGCTCGATCTTGCTGGTCAGGGTGGCGCCGCCGGTGTTGGCGTCGACGGCCACGACCCTGTCGTCACGATATTGGGCGAAGGTGTGGCCGAGCATCAGCGCGGTCGTGCTCTGCCCCGCACCGCCGGTGCAGCCGAGCACGACGACCCTGCGGCTGCCCTGGAACACACCCCTGGCCCTGGCCTCGTCGATCTCGGACCCGTCGGTCCGCACACCGCCGCCGCCGACGACCACCTGGGCGATCCGCCGCCATCCGCCGGAGTCCCGGCCGACCACGGACTCGACCCGCCGCACCCGTCCTTCACCGGGCCGCGGCACCGGCACGACCAGCTCCCCGGCCTCTTCGCCGCTCTCCTCCGCATCCCAGTCGTCATCCTCGGCTCCCGGCGCGGCCCCCTCATCGAACCTCTGCGCCAGCCCCGGCCGCCCCGTTCGCTCCGGCAGCCCTGGCCGCTCCGGCCGATCGCCGGCCTCGCCGGCCTCGTCCGCACCGGACCGCCGAGCCGCCTGCCTCCGCCTGTCGGCACCCTCATCAGGCTCATCGGCGCCAGACCCACCGGGCACGTCACCGGCCGAGCCGGAGAGCCGCGCAGCCGGCTGACTGCGCCGCGGCGGCGTGGTGTCCTCCTGGGCGTCGCCGACGGCCCTCAACCCTCGGGAGCCCGCACGCCGCGACGAATCGCCGACCGCGCCAGGCCCCTGGGAGGCAACGCCCTTCGACTCGCCCTGCCCGTCCGTCTGCTCAGCATCTCCGGCCTGAGGCGCGCCCTGCCCGCTCTCCGGCCGAGTCTCTCTGGCCTGAGGCGTGCCCTGCCCGCTCTTCGGCTCGCGCTGCCTGCCCGGTGCCTCTTCCACGGCGGCCGATCCGTGCGGAGCGGCACCTGCTGGGGCGTCGCCCTGCTGAGCCGGCCGCCCCGTGGCAGCGTCACCGGCGTCTGCGGTCGCGCCCCGGGTGGAAGCGGCCTCGTCCCGCTCACCCCTCGGGGTCGCCGGACGGGGCAGTGGCTTGGCGTTGGGGTTGAGCGGCGGCCAGACCCGCTGCGTGCCCGACAGCACCAGCGCCGGGCCCAGCCTCGGTGGCTGTCCCTTCCTGTGCTGGTCCCGCGCGACCTCGTCCTCGGGCCGTCCGCCTCCGCGACGCCCGCCTTCGCGCCGTTCACTTTCGCGTCGTTCGCCCGCGCCGCCCTCAGCGCGGCCCTCAGCGCGGCCCTCGGCCGCTGCCTCGGCCGGTGCGTCGGCACTCGCCGCAAGCTTCCTCAGCCGCCGCAGCGCCTCGGTGTCGATCGGCTTGCCCGCACCGGACCTGCGGCCCTCACCCGCCCTGATCGGCACGACCGCACCAGGCTCGCCCGCTGCCTCAGCCTCGGCGGACGCGCCACGCTCACCCTCCGGTTCCGGTACGCCCTCCGCCTCGCCGGCGAACTGCCCCACCGCGGGCGTCCCAGCGCCGGCCTCCCGACCAGCGGGCTCCCGGCCAGTCGACTCGTAGTCGGCGGACTCCCGGCCTGCGGACTCGTAATCGCCAGACGCCCGACCTGCGGACTTCCGTCCAGCGGACTCGTAGTCGGCGGACTCCCGCTCTGCGAACTCCCGGCCTGCGAACTCCCGACCGGCGGATTCGTGGTCGGCGGACTCGTGATCGGCCTCGTCGCGGCCCGCCACGCCATGAGCAGCGGCCCGCTCTTCGACGGCCTCGCGCCCGGCACCCCGCTGGCCACCGGCCCCGCGGTTCTTCCCGGACCTGGTCTCACGCCGGGCCGCAGGCACACGCTCGGCCGGCTCGGCCGGCGATCCCGCGCCTGCCGGGCCTTCCCCACGATCCGCGCCTACCGCGCGACCCCCGTGATCCGCGCCATCCCTACGATCCCCGCGCTCCACGCCATCCGCGCGATTCCCGCCATCCGCGCGATCCCCCGGCATCCGGGGCACGACGACCAGCGGGAGCTCCTGACGACGTTCTGGGCCGCCTGAGAGGCCCTCCTCGCGCCGGATCGGCTGCTTCACGGTCTCCGGTGCCGAGGCGGCCGCCGACTGGCGTACCTGGCCGCTGAGCGCGGGCGCGGCGCCGCGGCGGCTGCCCCAGCCGCTGCGCCCGGTCGTGGGCTCGGCGACGGGCGCCTGTCCTGCGGCGGCAGCGGCGGCGGCGACGGCGGGACGGACCTGCCGGGGCCCGGTGATCCGCTGGCCCTCACGCTTGCGCTGCGGCTGCCGGGACTTGCGGGGCGCCTTGATCTTGGCCCGCGCGGGAGCGGTGCGCCAGACGCGGCCGGAGAAGGTGACCGCCTCCGGCTCGGACGAGGGCGCGAGGCGGTACCAGGCCTTGGGCTGGCCAAGATAGCGAAGCTGGGACTCCAGGAGCTCGGTGAGTCGCTTGCCCTCGATGACGGGACGGGTGGACAGCCACGTCACGATCCCCGGTGGTACGAGGAACAGCACGTGCCACGGCATCTGCACCGGCACGCCCACCAGGACCAGCAGGAGCGACCACGGAACGAACACCCCGACGAAGACGCCGATCCAGACGATGGGAAGCGGCATCGGGAGCCGAAGGTCGTACAGCTTGTAAAGCCGCTTCTCGATCCGCCAGATGTTCGTATACGTGGGCAGGTCCACGCGGTCCTCCTCTCCACCCGCTCGTACATGACCGCCGCGGAGCGGTCTCAACCCTTACTTGATGCCCAGTGCGCCCGCGATCGCCTTCGCCGTCACCTCGATGATGTTGGGAACGTAGAAGATCACTCCGATGGCCACAGCCAGTATCAGGAATTGCACGAATCGGGTGATCTCGCGGGTGAAGAGGAAGAAGAGCGCGACCACGGAGACGACAACGAGGAACAAGGGGGCGAAGAACGCGCGCAGGAAGTTGGCGAGCCCTCCGGTGTCGATGCCGGTCGGCGTGGGCGTCGGCGACATCTCGATCAAGGTGAGCACTACGGTCTTCAAGGTCACTTCTTGTCCTCCCGGGGGGTACTCATCAGCAGCGCGGCCGCGCTTCTATCCAACGACCCGGCCGGCGCCGCGGATGTCGGCGACGAACCACTTGTCGCCCTGCTTTTCGACGGTCAGGCGATAAGCCTGCTCCAGCCGTCCGCCGACCGCAGCCGGGTCGGTGGCGCTGGGCGTGGGCTGGGCGTCGCCGTTGGGCACGACCCACACCACGACCGCCTGGATCTCTCTGGTGGCACCCCCCACAGGCACCACGATCTCCTTGAGCTCCGCGAAGCTGAACGCGCCGCCGAAACTCGGCAGGCTCTTGCCCGCGGCGACATAGCGCTGCAGACCTCCGACGTCGCCTGAGGCGTATTCCTTGAAGAAGCCCTCCAGCGCGGGCTTGAGCTCTGCCGCGGCCGCGTCGTCCGTCTCCGGCTGGGCGACCTGGGGGAGGTCGGCAGGGGCTGGTGCGGGCAGGACCGCGGGACGCCCGGAAACGACGAACCGCTTGCCCGCGTCGTCGCCGGAGTAGTAGATCGGGACCGACAGCATCAGCCTGCGCGGACCCGACTGGAACGCCACGCTGACCACGGCGTTGTGGGCGTCGCTCACTTCGGCGTCATAGGCCTGGATGGCGACCGCGGCGAGCCGGCCGTAGCCGTCCCAGCCGATCTGCGGGTCCATGCCCTCGGCCAGGAACGCCGTCAGCTTGCGGGACCTGCTGGCCGCGTCTTCCGGGCTGAAATTGAGATAGACCCCGGCGAACTGGGCGGCGAAAGCCATCCCCCGGTCAGTGGGGAATCCCTTGTCCGCCAGCGCGGCGCCATTGCCCGTTGCAGGACCTTCCTGGGTAAACCGCTCAAAAGGTGCACGAACCCCATTCACCACGATAACCAGAATAAGCGCCCACAGAATGATGCGGCCCGCCCACACCAGCCATCGCCCGCCACCACCCGACCAGCCACCACGGCGCGGCCTGCGGGACGACGGCGCGTCGAAGTCAGCCATGTCCAGGGGTGCGGAAAGCTCGGGGTCGCCAGCGATCCGAGGATCGTGCTGGACGGTAGACCTACGAGCCATTACGCCTCCGCTCGCGCCGATCCCCCCGGCTGGCGCGGTGTCGTCCGTTGCCGATCCCCATCATCCGCGGTGAAGTAGTCACCCTATCCGGTCTCCGCCATTGTTCCAGGAAAGCCACGCCTATGCTGCAGGCATGACGGCCCTGACAGCAAACCGGGCACGCCTGACACATCGTCGTGCCGATTCCTGTGAGTTCCCGGTAGAAAGGGCTTTTGACCAGGCCAGATGCCTAAAATCGCATAGCGCGACAGCCACGGATTCCTGTCCAAATGAGGCATGGACTCTGCCGACCTGCGCATTTGGCATAGATCGGCATAGATCGCCAGCGGAGAGCGTTGTCAGGCGGGCTCCGGATCCTGGGCCGAGTGCGACCTCCGCCTGCTGTGCAGGTCCACGACGGTCGGCTGCACCGCCCGTTCGAGGGAGCCACGCAGGTCCGACAGCATGTCGGCCGCGTCGCGTTCGCGCATGCGCGTCGCCATCTCGTTGCGCTCGTCGACCTTCCTGCGCAGGTACGCCTCCCGGTTGACGCGCAGGCCGTACATGAGCTCGACCCTGATGAGGGCGAGCTCCTCTTCGAGGCTGATGCCCGCGAGCGTGGGCGCTGGGCGTCGTTTCCGGATGATGCGACGGATCATGAGGGCCTCCCGAGTCAGCGTGAACGCCGTGACGATTCGACGCGCGGGGGCCCAAAGTGGTTGACGCATCAGTTGTCCCGGGATCAGACGTCCTACCGTTCCCGGGAAAGGGGCGCCTCAGCAGGCTTCACCGCCCGTCCTCCGTCGCTAACCTAGCGTAGCGAGATATCGCTCTACGTGATTGGACTGCTGTCATGCGACGATTCGCCGCCGCCCTGCTCACTGCGTACCCACTCACCGCCTTGCTCATGAGTGCCACTCCTGCGACCGCCGCCGTACCCGTGTGGGTCACCGCGAGCGAGTGCACGGACGCCGGCGGCACCATCGTCCCCGTCGGCCGCGGCAAAGCCATCTGCCGGGGCGGCATGTGGGACAACGAGCTCATCCACGCCGACTGAACGTGAGGCTCGCCCGCGAATCGGCTGGGCAGCCGAGCGGGCCGTCGCCTGAATACGGCGACGGCCCGCTCTGTTCGTGCTCTGTCGTACGGGCTCAGCGCCCGGGGGCATCGCGGTCGTTCGACGGATGCGGATGTCACCGGGGCAGGGCGCTACGGGTTGGTCGTGGCGACTCAGCCGCCTCCACCACCGCCGCCGCCACCGCCGCCTCCGCCGCCACCTCCGCCGCCTCCACCGCCGCCTCCACCGCCGCCACCGCCACCGCCGCCGCCGGTGTTGGTGTTGGTGTTGTTGACGTTGACGTCGCCGCCTCCGCCACCTCCACCACCGCCGCCGCCACCGCCGCCTCCACCGCCACCGCCGCCACCGCCGTGACCGCGGGCGCGGCACCTAGCAGGGTTCTTGTGGAACCTGCACGGATGCAGCGGGTACGTGACCGTCTGCGTAGTGGCTCCCTGGACGGCGGGCGCGGCGCTGGCCGGCTGAACCGCCGCCACGGTAGGCGCGACGAGGGCCGAGGCAGTCAATGCGCCGGCCGCGAGGAAGTTTCTGATCCTGATCATGACTGATCACTTCTTGTCCGTGTTGAGCTCCGGGAGAATCCCGAAATCGGAACGCCGCGTCGGCATCGGAACGACATCCGGCACAACGCTGGAATCACTTCCCACGCTAGTTCCATGGGCTGGAGCCGCTATCCAGTGCAGGCAAAAGTCGTGACTTGCCCTGATTGCCGTCGAGCTCGCGACAAGAGTGGAGAGGAGACGTTCAACTACCCTGAGCTACGCCACGACGACCGCCGTGTGCCGGGGCTAAAAACCCGCCAATCCAGCGGTACAGCTTTCCGGCCGCGGCCCCGCACCCATCGCGGCGCCTCCCGCGCAATGGCGGTATCCGGCAAAGCGCCCAGATCACCGGAAAGCCCGTCGGCACCGGGACCGCTGGACGGCCGCACACGGACGCGGCGGCGGCCCGGTCCGCCAGGGTGAAACCGAGGTAGACCATGGCCGCCTGTGGCAGTGATCGGCGTGACCCGAGACCATCGCCCGCGACGCGCGCTCAGACGTTGAAGCGGAACTCCACCACGTCGCCGTCGCGCATGACGTAGTCCTTGCCCTCGATGCGGGCCTTGCCCGCAGAGCGGGCGCTGGCGATGGAGCCGATCTCGATCAGCTCGTCGTAGGAGACCACTTCGGCCTTGATGAACCCGCGCTGGAAGTCGGTGTGGATCACACCGGCCGCCTCGGGCGCGGTGGCGCCCTTGCGGATCGTCCAGGCCCTGGTCTCCTTCGGCCCCGCCGTCAGGTAGGTCTGCAGGCCGAGCGTCTCGAAACCGACCCTGGCGAGCTGGCGCAGCCCCGACTCCTCCTGGCCGACGGACTGCAGCAGCTCCAGCGCCTCCTCCTCGTCCAGCTCGACCAGCTCGGACTCGATCTTGGCGTCGAGGAAGACGGCCTCGGCCGGGGCGACCAGCGCGGAGAGCTGCTCCCTGAGCGCCGAGTCGGTCAGCTCGTCGGAGTCGAGGTTGAACACGTACAGGAACGGCTTGGCCGTCAGGAGGTGCAGCTCGCGCAGCTCCTCGCGGTCGAGGCCGCTCTCGAAGACGGTCTTGCCGGTCTCCAGGACGGCGAGGGCGGCCTCAGCGGCCTCCAGCGCGGCCTTCTTGTCCTTGTTGTTGCGCGACTCCTTCTGCAGCCGCGGCACGGCCTTCTCGACCGTCTGCAGGTCGGCCATGATCAACTCGGTGTTGATGGTCTCGATGTCGCGCTTGGGGGAGATCTCGCCGTCCACGTGCGTGACGTCGGGGTCGTTGAAGACGCGGATGACCTGGCAGATCGCGTCGGTGTCGCGGATGTTGGCGAGGAACTGGTTGCCCCTGCCCTGCCCCTCGGACGCCCCCTTGACCAGGCCCGCGATGTCGACGAACTCGACCTTGGCGGGCAGGATCCGGGCCGAACTGAAGATCTCGGCCAGCTTGGGCAGGCGGTCGTCGGGCACGCCCACGATGCCCACGTTGGGCTCGATGGTGGCGAACGGGTAGTTCGCGGCGAGCGCGTTGCCCGTCTTGGTCAGCGCGTTGAAGAGCGTGGACTTACCGACGTTGGGCAGGCCGACGATGCCGATGGAGAGACTCACGGACGCTGAGTTTACTTGCTCGGCACGTCCAGACAGGTCACGGGACGGTAGGCGCCTGCGGCGCGCAGGTAACGCTCCGAGCTCGGCGGGCATCGGTCGGCGGAGGTCTCGAACGACACGACCCGGCCCCACGCCCGCGGAGAGTCGCAGGCCACCCGGGTCACGGCGGAGCGCGCGAGGACGTCCGTGACCGGCTCGGCCACGCATGCGCCCCTGTCGAGCACCTGGCCGCCCGCGCCGAGGCAGATCACCTCGGAAGCGCTCCTGCGCAGGGTGTCCAGCGTGCCCGCGGGGCAGGAGGCCGCGGCGGGCGCGAGCGCGGCGGCCCTGCCGTACCAGCCGGCCCGGGCGCACGGCTGCTCGCGTCCGTCGAGCGCGACGCAGTCTCCGGGCCTGAGCAGGCCACCGCCGCCGCCCGGCGCGCCGGGGTGCGGGTCGAGGAAATTGCGTACGCACGCCGTACGGCCGGGCCCGATGCGCAGGACGTCGTCGGTGTCGTCGGGACACCCGCCGGGCCCGGGCGGGTCGGCGGCCACGGCCACCACTTCGGATTCGCCTCCGTTGCACGGGGTCAGCGCGTAGCTTCCCGTGACGCACGCGCCAGGGGACCAGCGCAGCGTGGGCACGGCGCGGCCGTCACCGCTCTCGCTCCCCGCGATCACGGCTCCGGCCAGCGCCACCAGGGCGACGGACACGGCGGCGCCGGCCGCGGCCAGCTTCGGCAGCGTGTTCATTCCAGTACTCTTAGTGACGAACGATGTGACGCACAAGCGGAACGCCCAAGCGTGTCGGGAAGATCCGCGCTCGATGTCCTGCAATCATCGATGGAGTGGATGTCGTCTCGCTTCTCATCGGTCTCGCCGTCGGGCTGCTCATCGGGTTCCTGGTGGCCAGGACGCGGGCGGCGGTGCGGGTGGCCGAGGCCGACGCGCGCGCCAAGTCGGCCGCGGAGAAGCTGGTCTACGTCGAGGAGCAGCTCGCGGAGCGCTTCCAGGCCCTGTCCACGCGCGCCCTCGACGTCAACAACATCCGCTTCCTCGAGCTGGCGGAGACCAGGCTGGCGGCCAGCCGCGCGGAGGCCACCGGCGATCTCGAACAACGCAGGCAGGCCGTCGAGCACCTGGTCGAGCCGCTGAAGGACGCTCTGGGGCGGGTCGAGGCGCAGTTGCGCGACACCGAGTCCGGCCAGCGGGCGGCGCGGGCGGAGCTGGCCCAGCAGATGGACTTCGTCCGGCAGAGCCACGAGCAGCTCCGCTCCCAAACCAACGCCCTGGTCAGAGCCCTGCAGCGGCCCGAGGCGCGCGGCCGGTGGGGCGAGATGCAGCTGCGCAGGGTCGCCGAGATCGCCGGAATGCAGCGTTACTGCGACTTCGACGAACAGGTCACGGAAGGCGCCATGCGCCCCGACATGGTCGTCCGGCTGGCCGGCGGGAAGAACATCGTGATCGACTCCAAGGTGTCGCTGGCGGCCTATCTGGAGGCCGCGGAGGCGTCCGACGAGTCGCTGGCCACCGTCCGGCTCGACGCGCACGCCCGGCACGTACGCGAGCACATCGACCGGCTGGCGGCCAAGGCGTACTGGCAGGGGTTCAACCCGTCGCCGGAGTTCGTGGTGCTGTTCATCCCCGGGGAGGCGTTCCTGGCCCCGGCCCTCGAACGCGATCCTGGGATGCTCGAATACGCCATGACGCGGCGGGTGCACATCGCCACGCCGACGACGCTGATCACGATGCTGCGCACCGCGCACTACGCCTGGCAGCAGGCCGCGCTGAGCGAGAACGCGCGGGCGGTGTTCGAGCTGGGCAAGGAGCTGTACGAACGGCTGTCGTCCCTGGGCAGGAACGTCGAGTCGCTGGGCAGGGCGCTGACGCGGACCGTGGAGGCGTACAACAAGTCGGTCGGCTCCCTGGAGAGCCGGGTCCTGGTCACCGCGCGCAAGCTGCACGATCTGGGCGTCGTCGACGGCGACCTCGACTCCCCGCAGATGCTCGAAGGGCTGCCCAGGCCGCTGGCCTCCCCCGAACTGCTGGAAACCCCTTCTTCCGCAACGGCGTCTCTGATTTCGCACTCGAACGGTAAGTTGGCCAACGGGTCGCAGTAAATGGGGGGTGGGTCAGTGGGTGAGAAGAGCAGGCGTTCAGCGGTCAGGCTGACGGCTCGCGGCGCCATCGCGCTCTCCCTGGTCGCCACCCTGGCGGGCTACGTCCTGACGGCCCTGCTCGACGTCCAGCACGTGGTGGGCGCGGCGTTCGTGCTGTCCAGCCTGCTCGGCGTGCTGCTGGTCAACCGGCGCGAGCTGCTGTCGCTGGTGGTGACGCCGCCGCTGGTGTTCTTCTGCGCCACGCTGTTCGTGGAGCTCGGCAGGGCCTTCGGCTCGGTGTCGATCGTCCAGTCGCTGGCGCTGGGGCTCTACACGTCGCTGACGGGGGGCGCGCCGTGGCTGTTCGCGGGCTCGGCCCTCGTGCTGGGCGTGGCCTGGCGGCGCGGGCTGCGCGACAACGTACGCGAGCTGCGCGAGGAGCTGAAGGCGGGCGCGGAGGTACCGCGCCCGCGCCAGCCGTTCGTGCCGGAGCCTGAGGGATATTTCGAGCCCAAGGTGTACGGGACCCCGCGCACCGAGGACTGACCCCGCTGATCGATCAGCGGGATCGTGCGTCAGGACGCCCGCAGGTCCTTGCGCAGCTCATGGGGCAGGGCGAAGCGCATGCTCTCCTGCACCGGCTGGACCTCCGTCACGTCGCAGAACCCGTGCTTGGCCAGCCGCGCCAGCACCTCGTCGACCAGCTCTTCCGGCACCGAGGCGCCGCTGGTCACGCCGACCGTGGTGACGCCTTCGAGCCACTCGTCACGGATGAAGCCGGCGTTGTCGACCAGGTAGGAGGCGTCCGCGCCGTGGTCCATGGCCACCTCGACCAGCCGCTTGGAGTTGGAGGAGTTTTCCGAGCCGACGACGATGACGAGCTCCGACTCGGCCGCGATCTCCTTCACGGCGACCTGACGGTTTTGCGTGGCGTAGCAGATGTCGTCGCTCGGCGGGTCGATCAGCGTGGGGAAACGCTCCTTGAGCCGGGCGACCGTCTCGGTGGTCTCGTCGACCGACAGCGTGGTCTGCGACAGCCACACCAGCTTGCTCGGGTCCTTCACCTGCACCTTGTCGACCGAGTCGAGCCCGTCCACGAGCTGGATGTGGTCGGGGGCCTCACCGGAGGTGCCCTCGACCTCCTCGTGGCCTTCGTGCCCGATCAGCAGGATGTCGTAGTCCTGCCCGGCGAACCGCTTCGCCTCGTTGTGCACCTTGGTGACCAGCGGACAGGTAGCGTCGATCGTGCGCAACCCGCGCTGCTTGGCCTCGCCGTGCACGGCGGGCGAGACCCCATGAGCGGAGAAGACCACGATCTCACCCTCGGGGACCTCCTCGGTCTCCTCGACGAAAATCGCGCCCCTGGCCTCGAGTGTCTTGACGACGTGAGTGTTGTGGACGATCTGCTTGCGTACGTAGATCGGCGCTCCGTACTGCTCCAGAGCCTTCTCGACCGCAACCACGGCTCGATCGACTCCGGCACAGTAGCCCCGTGGCTTGGCTACGAGGACTCGGCGGTAAGTGGGGGTCTGGGGCTCCATACTTCTTATGCTACGTGGAGCGGCCATCAGGCCCGCGCGTGCGTGGTTGCCCGCGGTTTGCCAGACTGACCGTCCAATACTGACCTCCCAGGGAGACGTCATGTCCCTCAGCGACGTGATACGAAACATCGCTAAGACCGTCACCAACAAGGACGAGTTGAAGGAGAAGGCCAAAGACCTTCCGCTGCTCGTCGTTCAGACCACACTCAGCGCCGCAGGCCAGGCGCTGTTGCTCGTCGACCGGATGAAGAACTCCATCAAAGGGCTGGGCAGCAAGGAGAAGCGCGAGGAGGAGTACGACTCCCGTCCCTCCGCCGCCGAGCAGGTGGCCGCGCCGGCCGCCGAGGAGGACAAGCCCGCCCGCAAGGAGCCGGTCATCTTCGCTCCGCGCCCGAGCGCCGCCGAGCCCAACGGCACCGCCAAGACCACGCCCGACCCGGTCATCTTCGCGCCGACGGGCAAGACCGACGCCGCGGCCACCGCCGAGCCGGAGGCGGCCGCCGCACCCGCACCCGCACCCGCCAAGGCGGAGCCCATCAAGGCCGAGCCAGCCAAGACTGAGCCAGCCAAGACGGAGACCTCCGCCGAGGCCGAGGCCGCCGCGCCCGCCAAGCCTGCGGCCAAGACCAAGGCCAAGACCAAGGCCGCGGCCAAGACAGCAGCGCCCGTCGTCGAGGAGCAGCCCAGCGCCGCCCCCGAGGCGACCGCCGCACCTGAGCCCGCCGCCGCCCCCGAGCCCACGGCCGCACCTGAGCCCGCCGCCGCCCCCGAGCCGACCGCCGCGCCCGAGCCGGTGTCCAGCGCCCCCGTGGACCTGGTCGAGCCGCTGCCCGGCTACTCCGAGCTGACCGTCGCCTCCCTGCGCGCCAGGATGCGCGGCAAGAGCGCCGAGCAGATCGGCGACTTCCTCGCCTTCGAGCGGTCGACGGCGGCGCGGCCCGAGGTCATCAAGATGTTCGAGAACCGGCTCGCCAAGCTGCAGGCCGAAGGCTGACCCCGGCGAGGGCGCGCCCACCCGCGTAGTCTTCCCCGCATGACCTCGAAGACCACGCCCGAGTCCCCCCTGCCGATCCGCACGGTCCTGCAAATGGTGGGCGGCTGGATCGGCAGACTCGGCACGGTCTGGGTCGAGGGACAGATCACCGACCTGAGCGCCCGCGGCGGCACGGTGTTCCTGACCCTGCGCGACCCGGTCGCCAACGTGTCCGGCAGGGTCACCGCCCCGCGCGGCGTCTACGAGGCGGCCGAGCCGCGGCCGGTTGACGGCGCCAGGGTCGTGGTGCACGTCAAGCCGGACTTCTGGGTCAACAAAGGCTCGTTCGCCTTCACCGCGCTGGAGATCCGCCCTGTCGGGGTGGGCGAGCTGCTGGCCAGACTGGAGCGGCTCAGGAAGCTGCTGGCCGCCGAAGGGCTGTTCAACGCCGATAGGAAGCGGCGGCTGCCGTTCCTGCCGGGCACGGTCGGGCTCATCTGCGGCCGTGACTCGGCGGCCGAGCGCGACGTGCTGGAGAACTCCCGCAGGCGCTGGCCCGCCGTGCGGTTCAAGGTCGAGGAGGTGGCCGTCCAGGGGCCGTACGCGGTGGGCGAGGTCACCGAGGCGCTGCGCAAGCTCGACGCCGACTCCGAGATCGAGGTCATCGTGATCGCCCGTGGCGGCGGCTCTCTGGAGGACCTGCTGCCGTTCTCCGACGAGACCCTCGTACGCTCTGTGGCCGCCTGCCGTACCCCTGTGGTGAGCGCGATCGGCCACGAGCAGGACAGCCCGCTGCTCGACCTGGTGGCGGACGTACGCGCGTCCACCCCCACCGACGCGGCCAAGAAGGTCGTCCCCGACGTCGGCGAACAGCTCACGCTGGTGCGCCAGCTGCGCGACCGGGGGCGCAGGGTGGTGAGCGGCTGGCTCGACCGGGAGATGTCCTGGCTGACGTCGGTGCGTTCGCGGCCCTCGCTGGCCGACCCCGTACGCGAGCTCGAACGCCGGGCCGAGCAGGTCGAGGCGCTGCGCGACCGGTCGAGACGCTCGCTGTCCAGCTCTCTCGACCGGGCCACCGACGACCTCGGCCACCTGCGTGCCCGCCTTGTCGCGCTGTCCCCGGCGGCCACGCTGGAGCGCGGCTACGCCATCGTGCAGCACCCGTCGGGCGACGTCGTACGCCTGGCCAAGGACGTCTCCCCCGGCACCGTGCTGACGGTCCGCCTGTCCGACGACCGCCTGACCGTGCGCGCAGAGGATCCCGGAGAAGCAGAGGACGCCTAACAGGCCGCACGCCGTGCGCTACGTTCGGCGCATGAGAGGACTCACGCAGGTCGCTCAGCACGCCGACGACCTCGATCGGGCCACCGCCTTCTACCGGGACGTGCTCGGTGTGCGGCACATCGCCACCTACCGGCCGCCCGGGCTCGCGTTCTTCGACCTCGACGGCATCCGCCTGCTGATCGAGGAGAGCGCGCCCTCCGCCGTCCTGTACCTCGCCTCCGACGACATCGAGGCGGACGTGGCGCGCCTGCGCTCCCACGAGGTGGCGATCGTCGAGGAGCCGCACCTGGTCTTCACCGACGACGGCACGTTCGGGACGCCGGGCAAGGAGATCCGCATGGCCGCGTTCAGGGACTCGGAGGGGAACCTGCTCTGCCTCATGACCTGAGCGGCGGGACGCAGATGGCGGCCGCCGCCAGGGCGGCCAGGCCCGACTTGATCTCCTCGACCGTCATGCCGCGCTCCTCCCGCTGGTGGGCGATCAGGCCGGCGTTGACCGGGGCGAGGAGGGCGTCGGCGAGGTAGGCGGCGTCGCCTGAGCGCCCGCGCGCCTGCGCGAGCAGCGTCGCCAGGTGGATGTGATGCACCTTGTACGGCCCTCCGCTGAACTTGGCCCCCTTCTCCAGCAGCACGAACAGCGACTGCTGCGCCACGATGCGATCGACCAGCGCGCCGAGGAACGCGGTGATCCGCTCGGCGGCGGGGGCGCCGGGCCCGAGCGGCGGCGGGCCGGCGAAGAACGCCTCCTGGAAGCGCCGCTCCCGTTCGTCGATCAGCGCGTAGATCAGCCCGGACCGGTCACCGAAGCGCCGGTAGACGGTGCCCACGCCGACCCCGGCGACGCGGGCGACCTCGTCGAGCGAGAGGTCGTCGGCGCCGTGCTCGGCGACCATCTTGGCCGCGACCTCGACGATCTTCTGCCGGTTGCGCGCCGCGTCGGCCCGCTCGGGCTGAGGTTGCCCGATGACCGGCAGCGATCGGCGTTCGCACACGTGAGGAGCATACCGCTTGAATCCGGAGAGTTCTCCGGTTAACCTCTAACCGGAGAACTCTCCGATTCCTAAGGAGCTCATCATGGCCAACGATTTCAACCAGCAGATCATCGACGAGTTCCGCGCGAACGAAGGGCGCGTCGGCGGCTTCTTCGAGGGCAAGCCGCTGGTGCTGCTGACCACCACGGGAGCCAAGAGCGGCAAGCAGATCACCACGCCCGTGATGTGGGTCGCCGACGGCGATCGCTACGTCGTCATCGCCTCCAACGGCGGCGCGGACACCAACCCCGCCTGGTATCACAACCTGCGCGCCACGCCTGAGGCGACGGCCGTGGTCGGGACCGAGGAGTTCGGGGTCAAGGCCGTTTTCGCCGAGGGCGAGGAGCGCGACCGGCTCTATGCCGCGATGGTGGCGCAGGCCCCGCAGTTCGCCGAGTACGAGGCCAAGACCGACCGCCTCATCCCGGTGATCGCCCTGGAGCGCACCGCCGCCTGACGCTCAACGGCCCCGGCGCGCGGCAAGCGTCCCGGCGGTCGCGAAGCGGCTGGGCGGTCAGGCGGCCGGGCGGTCAGGCGGCCGGGCGGTCAGAAGGGGGCGTCGTCTGAGTGGCCCGAGGTGGGCTCGGACCGGCGGGCCATGGCGGCGGCCAGCTTGACCCTGGCCCCCTGGAGCCACTCCTCGCACACGGCCGCCAGCTTCTCCCCGCGCTCCCAGAGCTCGATCGACTGCTCCAGGGTCAGCCCGCCCGTCTCCAGGCGGCGCACCACCTCGGTCAACTCCTCGCGGGCCTGCTCGTAAGAGGGCGCCTTCTCGTCTGCCACGTGCACCACCCTAGATCAGCCCTTGGGGCGCTGCTGCAGAAGCGCGGCCAGCTCGGCCAGCTCAGGCCAGTCGGCGGTGCCGGTGATCACCAGCGTCGTCTCGGGCAGCACGCGGACCAGCGAGCGCTGCTTCTTGTCCTCGCGGAAGCGCTGCTCCCACGTCACCCCGCCGACCTGCTGGGTGCCGACGGTCCGCTCGATGTTGGCCATGCGGCTGGCGAACCCGGCCGCCGGCTTCTCGTCGCTCTGCGCGAACATCGCGTGCTCCCGCTTGGCCGTGGCGTAGCCGAGGTAGAGGACCTGCGCGCCGTTCTGGCCCTTGGCGATCCTGTTGCTGTTGGGGATCCAGCCGGCCGGGTCCTTCTGCGGGGCCCAGACGCCGTACGGCACCGTGTGGCCGAAGTTGGCGACGGTGATCGAGTATTCGAGCCGCGGGATGTGCTCCTCCCGGCTCTGCGGGGTGACCAGCAGGAACAGCCCTGCCCCCGCGAGACAGACGAAGAGGGCTACCGCGTAGCCGTAGAAACCTTGGGTGAACCGTCGCACAGTTGGCGAGGTTACCCGCTGGAGGAGGCGGTCGCCGAAGTGGCCGGGCGGATCTGCCCGATGATGGCCAGAACCTCCTCGGACAGGGCGCGATCACCCGTGCGCACCACCTCGGACACGGCCGCGGCCAGCGCCCCGGTGATCACGACGACGAGCGCCGACTCGTCCTCGAACAGCGCGGCGTTCCGCTGCGCCCACTTGCGCAGCCGGTCGCTCATGACCACGTCGAAGCCGGGCGGGCCGTCGCCGCGCAGGAACAGCGCGGCCAGCTCGCGATCCTCCAGGCAGCCGTCGAGGTAGGCGCGGGCGGCGCTGACGAACACGCTCATCGGGTCGCTCTCGCCCGCAGAACGGGCCGCGCGGGCGGCCTGCTTGGTGCGCTGCGTCTGCTTGGCCTGGAACTCCTCCCACAGCGTGAGGTAGAGGTCGGCCTTGCCGGAGAAATGGTGGTAAAGGCTGCCCACGCTGGCGTCGGCCTTGGCCACCACGTCGGTCACGCCCGCCTCTGCGAAGCCCTTGGAGACGAAGATCTCCCTGGCGGCGGCGAGCAATGCGCTCCGGGTGGCCGCGCCACGCTCGGACGTGCGCGGCTGGACCACCACGGGTTCGACATCGCTCATTCGGGTCTCCTCCACGACCGGCGCCATGCTCCATGGTGGAGGCAAGATCTCTGACGCGCACGGGGTATCGCGCAAAAACCGTTCTCCGTTATGCAGGGCGGCCACGTAGAAGCTTACAGACGGCGCCGCCGGCCGGGCTCCGGCGAGATGTCCGCTTCGGGCCTGGCCGATTATCCGCCTCGGACCGGGAAGAAGGGGGCAACTACCATCGATGTAGATTCCCCACGAGGAGGCCACTCATCATGTCGGATCAGACGTCCGTACCGGCCGAGCTCGCCACCGGCGAGCACGCCCCCGATCGCAACCTGGCGATGGAGCTCGTCCGTGTCACGGAGGCGGCCGCGATGTCGGCGGCCCGGTGGGTCGGCCGTGGCGACAAGAACGGCGCCGACGGCGCGGCGGTGAACGCCATGCGCCAGCTGATCAACACGGTCTCCATGAACGGCGTCGTGGTCATCGGCGAGGGTGAGAAGGACCGCGCCCCGATGCTGTTCAACGGCGAGCAGGTCGGCGACGGCAGCGGCCCCGACTGCGACGTGGCGGTGGACCCCATCGACGGCACGCGGCTGACCGCGCTGGGGATGCCGGACGCGGTCTCGGTGATCGCGGTGAGCGAGCGCGGCTCGATGTACGACCCGTCGGCGGTGTTCTACATGGAGAAGCTGGTCACCGGCCCGGAGGCGGCCGACGCGGTGGACATCGAGGCCCCCGTGGCGGCGAACGTCAACGCCGTCGCCAAGGCCAAGCACTGCTCGCCGTCCGACGTCACCGTGGTCGTGCTCGACCGGCCCAGGCATGAGCGGCTGGTCAAGGAGATCAGGGAGACGGGCGCGCGGATCAAGTTCATCACCGACGGCGACGTGGCCGGTGCGATCATGGCGGCTCGCGCGGGCACCGGCATCGACCTGATGCTGGGCATCGGCGGCACGCCCGAGGGCATCGTGGCGGCGTGTGCGCTCAAGTGCCTGGGCGGCGTGATCCAGGGCAAGCTCTGGCCGCGTGACGACGCCGAGCGGGGCAAGGCGATCGACGCGGGACACGACCTGGGCCAGGTGCTCACCACGAACGACCTCGTCAGGTCCGATGACGTGTTCTTCGCCGCGACCGGGATCACGCACGGCGAGCTCATGCAGGGCGTACGGTTCAGGGCCGGCTCGGCGGTGACCGAGTCGCTGGTGATGCGCGGCCGCTCGGGAACGATCCGCAAGATCGAGAGCGAGCACCAGCTCTGGAAGCTGCGGGCCTACAGCGCGATCAACTTCGACACCGCGGGCTGAGCCCGTAAGTGGATACTGCGGGCTGAGCCCGTAATCAGGCACCGCGGGCTGAGCCCGCAGTAGGACAACGAAGGCTGGGGCGTTCAGCGGCGGCGCTTGCGGCGGGGCGGCTCTTTGATCTTGACCTCGCCGGCGAAGTTCGTGGTGCGGATCTCGACCACGGGCGCGCCCGGCTCGGTCGGCTGCTTGGTCAGGCGGACCGTCTCGCCCTTGGCGACCCTGACCACCTCCAGCCCCTCGGGCACGTGGATCTCCAGGCCGCCGAAGACGAGCGTGGCGTTGATGATGATCTGCCGGTTCTGCAGGATCGCGTCGCGGAAGTCCAGCTTGGTGGTGCCGAACATGGCCGTCACGTCGAGCTCGGCCGGCACGACCCAGCGTCCGCCGCGCTGCTCCTTCTTGAAGATGGCGGAGACCGGCCTGCCGTCCAGGTTGATCGGCTGCTCCTCGGCGGGCAGCAGGTCGGCGGTGAGCCCGGCGAGCTCGCCGAGGGTACGCGCGGCGTAGAGGGTGCCGAGCCGTTCCTCCAGCTCGTCGAAGGAGAGCCGGCCGTCGGCGTGCGCGTCCTGGAGGACCTGCGCGATGCGTTCGCGGTCGGCGTCGGACGCGCGCAGCTCGTGCGGCTGCGGCGCGTCGCCGGAGGACGCGGGCCGGCGGGACGTCACCCACTCCTCGGCCAGCCGCTCTCCGACTTCCTGCAGCTTCGGCAACCAGGATCCAGCGCGTTCGTTCACACTTCGCACGATATCTGGCGCTCGCCACATTCGCTCGTCCAGAACGGACCTGGATCAGAGCAGATCAGTGGATTCGCGCCAGTAGCCCGGTAATCTCCGCTGCCAGGTCCTCGTTCACCTCGGCGTGGCGGTTCAGCAGCCGGTACCACATGGCGCCGTACACGAGATCGACCGTCAGCTCCAGATCCACGTCGCCGGGCACGGCCCCGCGGGCCAGCACGGAGCGCAGCACGGCCCGGCGCGGCCCGATGATCTTCGCCCGCAGGTCGGCGGCCAGGGCGGGGTCGGATTGAGCGTCGGCCATCAGCCCCACCACGACCTGCCCGGCCACTCCCTGCGCCAGCGCGAACGTCTGCTCCAGGAACGCGACGAGATCGGCCCGCGCGTCACCGCTGCTCGGCGGCGGCGGCACGTCCTCGGCGAGGATCTCCGTCAGGCTCTCCATCAGCACCTGCGCCTTGGTCTGCCACCAGCGGTAGACGGTCTGCCTGCCGCTGCCGGCCGCCTGGGCGATGCCCTTCATGGTGACGTTCTGGTATCCGTCCCGGGCGCACAGGTCGAGCGCCGCCCGGAGGATCGCCTTTCTGGTCACCTCGCTGCGTGGTCTGCCTACCATGGCGCCCACTTTACAAGACACCATGCCTCGTTTTATATTCGAGGCAGGATGTCTCGTATTGAGGAGAACAAACCATGCGAGTAGTGATCGCAGGCGGCACGTCGGGCATCGGACTCGCGGCCGCCGCCAGGCTGGCCGCGGCAGGCGACGAGGTCTTCATCACGGGCCGCTCGGAGGAGCGCCTGAGCTCGGCCTTGAAGGAGCTCGGCGGCCAGGCGCAGGGCGAGGTCGCCGACGCGCGTGACACGGAGGCGATGCGCGCGCTGTTCGAGCGGCTCGGCACCGTGGACCATCTGATCATCACGGTGACGGGCCGCGGCGGTGCGGGCCCGCTGAGCGCGCTGACCGGCGACGGGTTGCTCGCCGCGGTGCGGAACAAGCTGCTCCCGCACTTGCTGACCGCCCAGGCGGCGCTCGGCGTGCTGAGCGGGGAAGGCTCGATCACCTTCCTGACGGCCGCCTCCGCGGGCTCGGCCTACCCCGGCATTTCCACACTGGCGGCGGTGAACGGGGCGATCGAGGCGGCCGTGCCCGGCCTGGCGGTCGAGCTGGCGCCCATCAGGGTGAACGCGGTCTCCCCCGGCGTGATCGACACCGACTGGTGGTCGGAGATCGGGGACGAGGCGCGGGCGACGTTCCTGGAGGGCACCGCCGCGAGCCTGCCGGCCGGGCGCGTCGGCAGGCCGGAGGACGTCGCCGCCACGATCGAGTACGTGGTGCGCAACTCGTTCGTGACCGGCACGGTGCTCACCGTGGACGGAGGAGGGCGGTTGAAGGCATGAGCGACGAGCTCATTCAGCGCGCTCTGGCGTGAAAAGCCGGGTTTCACAGGAATCTGCGCGCATTCCCCGCCGTTGATCCTGCAACGGAGTGCGGCAACGGATCCCGGCGAGGATCGCGGCATAAGGGGTGTGCGTGCATCGACCGGCGCGGTGGGGTCTCGGCGTGGCAGGCGCGGGCATAGCGGTGATCGTGGGCCTGGAGGTGGCCGGCCTCGACGAGATGAACCCGATCAGGCGGACCATCAGCGAGCACGGCCTCGGCCCCGACGGCTGGATCTTCGGGCTCGGGGTCGGGCTGCTGGCGGCCGGTTCCGCGGCCATCACGGTCTCGCTGGCGCGCAGGAAGCTCGCCGGGGTCTTCGGCACGGTCACGCTCATGGCGTGGAGCGTGGGGCTGTTCATGACGGCCTGGTTCGAGAAGCACGACTGGTCGGTCGGGCCGAGCATGAGCGGCAGCATCCACCGGGTGGGCAGCTTCGTCGCCTTCCTCAGCCTGCCGCTGGCCGCGGTGGTCATCGCCAGGCCGTGGCGGCATCGCGAGCGGTCCAGGGCCACGGTGGCGGCCTTCGGGTTCGGGATCTGCTCGGTGCTGTGGGTGGCGGGCATCGGCGCGGCGATGCTCATCGCGGCGAACAGCGGGCTGCCGTGGTACCGGGTCATGCCGCTCGGGCTGGTGGAGCGCGGGATGGCCGTCACGGAAGTGGCCGCGCTGCTGGCCCTGGGCCTGTGGGCCGCGACCAGGCCCGCGACGCCGGGGGTCACGCTGCCCACGACGGACGCCGCGGCGTCCGCGAGGGCCGCCGAAGCCGAAGCCGCTGAAACCGCCGAGACCTACTCGGGCCGCAGCACGGTGATGAGGTCGTCCACGTAGCTCCTGAAGATCGCGGCCATGTCCACCCGGTCGGGGTCGATCAGCCACTGCGTCTGCAGGCCGTCCATCATCGCGATCAGCCGGTCGGCGTGCGCCTCGGCGTCCAGCCCCGGCCGGAACTCCCCGCGCTCGGCCCCCGAGCGCAGCGCAGCGGCCACGTCGGCGCGCAGCCGCCGGTAGCGCCGCCTGGCCCACTCGTGTCCCGGATGGCCGGGCGTCACGGCCTCGCCGCTGATCACGGAGAAGAGCTGCACCAGGCCGGGCACCCTGGCGTTGTGCTCGACCACGTCGGCCAGGGCGCGCAGCGCGTCGATCCCGCCGGCCGAGCCGAGGTCGAACTTGCGCGTGTCGAGTGAGTCCCGATAGTCCAGCACCGCGACGAGCAGCAGCTCTTTGCTCTTGAAGTGGTGCAGCAGGCCGGCCTGGGACAGCTCGACGCGCTCGGCGATGCGGGCCAGCGACGCGCCCCGATAGCCGTTCTCGGCGAACTCCAGGAGCGCGGCGGCCAGGATGCGTTCTTTGCGCGCCTCGCCGGTCGCGTAACCCCGCTTCACCTCCGGAACCCTATCCCGGGCCGCGCACCTGATGTCATGCTGGCGGAGCGCCTCCGGCAGCCGCTAACCTGACCCCGCCTCACGTTTGATTCCCCCCGATCAGGAGGCCGCCGTGCCGTCCCCGCGTGATCGCCAGGCCCGTGTCGCCACGTCCGTCGTCTACGCCGTACAGGGCCTGTCATTCGCCTCGCTCCTCATCCAGGTCGCGAACCTCCAGGCCAAGCACGAGCTCGACGAGGGCGCGCTGACGCTCCTGCTGCTCATCGTTCCCGTGTTCGCCGGGGTCGGCAGTGTGGCGGCCGGGTCGTTCGCCGCCAGGAGGGGCAGCCAGCCGCTGTTGCGCGTCGCGCAGCCGGTCGTCGCCCTCGCCGTCGTGCTGGCCGGGCTCGCGCCGAACGTGCTGCTGCTGGTGCCCGTGCTGCTGCTGTTCGGGGTGGCGGTGGGCGCGGTGGACGCGGGCATGAACATGCAGGGCGTGGCGGTCGAGCGCAGGTACGGCGTCCAGGTGCTGAACGGCTTCCACTGCGTGTGGAGCGTGCTGAGCATGATCGGGGCCCTGTGGGCGTCGGCGGCCGCCGACCTCCCGCTCCCGCTCATCATGGCGCTGCCGATGGTCCTGGCCGTGGCCGGCTCGCTCTACGCCGGGCCGAGCCTGTGCACGTTCGAGGAGGAGAAGGTGGACGGCGCCGCCGCGGGCGCCACCGGCCGCTTCCCGTGGCGGCCGATCATCCCGCTCTGCCTGGCCATGGGCTTCCTGTACGTCGGCGACGCCGCCGTCTCCAACTTCAACACCGTGTTCATGAAGGACGTGCTGGAGGCCGGCCCGAGGGTGATCCCGCTGGCCTACGTCGCCTACCAGGCGACCACGCTGGCCGTGCGGCTCGGCGGCGACTTCGCGGTCAGGAGGTACGGCCCCGCCGCCATCGTCAGGATCGGCGGCGTGATCGCCACGCTGGGCTTCCTCGGCGTCGTCGTGGCCCCCAACCAGCTCCTGGGCATTGTCGCGTTCGGCCTGACCGGGGTGGGGCTGTCGGTGGTGGCGCCGCAGTCGTTCTCGGCGGCGGGCAAGCTGGACCCGGCCGGGACCGGCGTGGCCATCGCCAGGGTGAACCTCTTCAACTACATCGGCTTCATCGTCGGAGCGGCCCTGGTGGGCGGCATCGCGGAGGCCGCGGACATGCGGGTGGCGTTCGTCGCGCCGCTGGTGCTGTCCGCCGTGATCATCATGCTCGCGCCGGGCTTCCAGCCGAAGCAGGCCGCCGAGCCCACCGCAGCCTGAGCGATCAGAGCGGCTCCAGCAGGGAGACCGCCTGGTCCACGGCCGCGGCCACGTCGTCGTCCTGCGGGTAGAGCAGCGCCCTGCCGACGACGAGCCCGCGCACGCCGGGCAGCCGCAGCGCCTTGCGCCAGGCGGCGTAGGCCAGGTCGGGCGCGTCCCCCGGGTCGCCGCCGAGCAGCAGCGCCGGCAGCGTGGTGGCCCGCATGACGCGCTCCATGTCCGCCACCACGGGGATCTTCAGCCAGGTACGCGCGGAGGTGGCGCCCAGTCCCTGGGCGACGCTGATCGCCTTGATCACGCCGTCCGGCGACAGGTCGTTCCCCTGCCCGCGCGACCAGAACGGCTCGATCATCGCCACCAGGCCGGCGTCGGCCAGCTCGGTGATCGCCCGGCCGCACGACTCCAGGGTCGCGGCGGTGCCCGGCTCGTCGAGCGCGATCCTGCACAGCATCTTGCCGCCGTCGAGCCGCATCCGCGCGATGGCCCCGCTGTCGTACGCCGTGAACCGGTCGTCGAACTCGAACACGGCCCCCTGCAGCCCGCCCCTGTTCATCGAGCCGATGACGATGAGATCGTCGAGCGCGCCGAGCAGCAGCAGGTCCTCGACCACGTCGGGCGTGGCCAGCAGCCCGTCCACGCCCGGCCGTCGCAGCGCGGTCGTCAGCCGGTCGAGCAGCTCGACGCGGTCGCCCATGGCCAGCGGCCGGCCGCCGACCGCCAGCGCGCCCCTGGCCGGATGGTCGGCGGCGATGATCATGAGCTGATCGCGCGCCCCGAACAGCGGCCTGCGCCGCCTGGCCGCCGCCGCCTCCGCGACGCGCTCGGGGAACCTGGCCCGCGTCCGGCGCAGTTCGTCGTAGTCAGGCAACCTCCAGCACCTCGTCCGGGTGGGCGAGGCCGCGCCGGACGTTCTCGACGGATGGTTCGCCGGCCGCCGCGCTCATCGCCGCACCTCCGCGACCTCGACAGGACGGCGTTCGCGCAGCGACAGGTCGGCGGCCTCGGCCACGAAGAGCGCCTCCAGGGCGTCCTCGATCGAGCACAGGCTCTCCTCCGCGCGCAGGAAGCCGTCGATCTCCCTGCGGTAGGCGGTCCCGAACCGGGTGACGAAGTCCGGCCACGGATCTTCGCCGCTGGGCGAGCCCTCGGTCGTGTGCAGCGGGGCGCGCGGGCCGAGGCCGACGACCTGGGTGCGCTCGGTGCCGGCCAGCTCCATGCGCACGTCGTACCCCGCGCCGTTGTAGCGCGAGCCCTGCAGGGTGGCCAGCGTGCCGTCGTCCAGCGTGAGCAGCGCGGCGCTGTTGTCCACGTCGCCGGCCGCCGCGAAGAAGGCGGCGCCCCTGTTGGCCCCGGCCGCGTAGACCGACGCCACCTCGCGGCCGGTCACCCAGCGCAGGATGTCGAAGTCGTGGATGTGGCAGTCGCGGAAGATGCCGCCGGAGGTGGCGATGTACTCGGCGGGCGGCGGCGCCGGATCGGCGGTGATCAGGTGTACGCGGTGCAGCGTGCCCAGCTCTCCCGTGCGCAGGGCGCGGGCGGCGGCCACGTAGCCGGGGTCGAACCTGCGCTGGAACCCGATCTGCACCCGATGCCCCTGGGCCGCCTCCAGCACCTTCACGGTGTCGGCCACCGTGCCCGCGACCGGCTTCTCGCAGAAGGCCGGCACGCCTCGCTCGCACGCCCTGATGATCAGCTCGGCGTGGGTGCCGGTCGGGGTGGCGATGACCACGGCGTCCGACTCGAACGGGTCTCCCGGCCTCCCGTACGGCGACGTCCGTACGGGATCGGCCACGATCAGCTCGTCGACCAGCGGATGCGCGGCCAGGGTCGCGGCGTGAAAGGCCCCGATCCGGCCCAAGCCCAGCAGTCCCACACGCATGGCGCCTCCGTTCTGGGGTGAATCTCTTTCTAGGCGAGCACTTCTCCCTCAGTCAACGTTTTGTCCTGACATTCTGACCTTTAAGCCGCTTACGGCCTCAGCCGCCTTGTGCGCCGGCAACCGGGCGAACCCCACCACCAGCGCCGGCGGTCCCTGCGACTCCCGCATCGGCCCCACCGCCTCGGCCGACAGCCCGAGGCCGTGCGCGACCCGGGTCGCCTCGTTCTCGTCCCAGTCGCACGGGAGCTCCAGGTACACGTGCAGCCCCGCGTCGATGCCCTTGACCCGGATCTCGGGCAGCTGCTCGGCCAGCGCCGTGACCAGGGCGTCCCTGCGGCGCCGGTATTCCCTGCGCATCCGGCGCAAATGCTTGTCATACCCCCCGGTACGCAGGAAATGGGCCAGGGCGTACTGCTCGATGACCGGCGAGCCCAGGTCCAGCTCGCCGCGCGCCCTGCGGATCGCCTCGGCCAGGTCAGGGGGCGCGGCCACCCAGCCCAGCCGCAGCCCCGGCGCCAGCGCCTTGCTGACGCTGCCGGAGAGGATCACCCGGTCCGGCGCCAGGCCCTGAAGGCAGCCGACGGGGTCGCGGTCGAAGCGGAACTCGGCGTCGTAGTCGTCCTCCAGGATCGTGCGGTGGCCCGCGTACGCCCAGTCCATCAAGGCGGCCCGGCGCGGCGGCGAGAGGACCACCCCGGTCGGGTACTGGTGCGCGGGGGTGACCAGGACCGCGTCCCCGCTCAGCTTGCCCACGTCCAGGCCCTCCTCGTCCACGGGGACCGGGACCAGGTGCGCGCCCGCCCGCCTGAGCAACGGCGTCTGGCGGTTGCTCGTCGGGTCCTCCACCGCCAGCCGGAACGGGCGCTGCCGGGTCAGGACGTGCAGGACCAGGCTCAGGCCCTGCGCCACGCCGCCGACGATGACGAGGTTGTCCGGGCGCACGTCCGCCGCGCGCACCCGCCGGAGGTAGCCGGCCAGCTCTTCCCGCAGCTCAGGCACGCCGCCGGGGTCCCCGTAGTCGAGGGCGTCCGAGGGTACGGTGGTCAGGACGTGCCTCACGGCGGCGAGCCATCTTTCACGGGGGAAGTGGCTGAGGTCTGGGGAGGTGGGGCGATGACCGTAGTACGGAGCGCACACGGGGGTGCCCGGCGCTTGGGGGGCCGGCGCGGCCGCCGGCCGGGGCGGCGGCACGCTGCGCTGCCTGGCGGGACCGTTGACGGGCGGCCCGTTGACGGGCCGGGCGCCCGTTTTCGGGGTGACCTGGGTGCCGACGCCGACCTTGGAGATCAGGAAGCCTTCGGCGACGAGCTGCTCGTACGCCTCCACCACCACGCCCCTGGAGACCTGGAGGTCGGCGGCGAGGTCGCGGGTGGCGGGCAGGCGGGTGCCCGGTGTGAGCCGGCCACCCCTGATGGAGTCGCGCAGCTCAGCGGCTATCTGACCGGCTATGCCCCCCTTATCACGACTTATCTTGATATGGAGGTCAGCCATATTGGTCCTGTCTCTTGCCGGGACATTGGACTGTTTTCGGGAACCATTGTCTCTCTAGCATCCTTCACATGAAAACCGGAATCGTAGGCGCCGCCTCGGCGATGTTCCTGGTCGGCACCCTGGCCGGGGTGTCGGGGCTCATCGGCGGCTATCCCATATACGGCGGACAGGCCGTGCGGTATCTCGTGGCGGCGGTCATCCTGCTTGTCATAACGCGGGTGCTCGGTCTGCGGTTCGTCCGGCCGAACCTGCGCGAGGCCCTGTGCCTCGGCGGGCTCACCCTGCTCGGCCTGGTCGCGTTCAACGTCTGCGTGATCGAGTCGACCAACGCCGCCGGGCCCGCGCTGGTCGGGACCGTCCTGGGCACCGTGCCGCTGGCGCTGGCACTGGCCGGCGGGCGTCCCGCGCCCCGGCTGCTCATCGGGGCGTGCGTCGTGGTGGCCGGGGCCACGCTGGCCACCGGTCTCGGCAGCGGCGATCTGACCAGCCTGTTGTGGGCGCTCGGCGCGCTCGTGGGCGAGGTGAGCTTCTCCGTGCTGGCCATCCCGCTGCTGCCCAGGCTGGGGCCGATCAGGGTGTCGGCGTACTCGACCACGCTGGCCGTGCCGATGCTGGCCGCGATCGGCTTCGCCGACGAGGGCACGGGCATGCTGCGGGTGCCGACGGTGCCCGAGGCGCTCGGGTTCGCCTATCTGGCGGTCGTGGTCACGGTGGTGGCGTTCTTCCTCTGGTACAGCTCGCTGCCCAAGCTGGGCCCCGGCCGGGCCGGGCTGTTCGCCGGGCTCATCCCGGTGGCGGCGATCGTCACGGGGCTGGTGCTCGGGGTCGCGACGCCGTCCGCGTACGACCTGCTCGGGGCCGGCCTGGTGATCGCCGGCATCCTGGTGGGCCTCACCGCCGAGCGCTCGCCCGCCCCCGCCGTCGCGCCGAACGAGGCGTGAGCGCACCACCGGACGGGGGTCCGCGACGGAGGGACTAATCTCTAGGGAACCCCGAAAGGATGGACATGGGCGAGTTCGACTACACCGACCTGCTGCCGCTGGGAGCCGATGACACCGAATATCGGCTGATCACCACGGAGGGGGTGCGGAAGGTCGAGGCGGCTGGGCGTACGTTTCTGGAGGTCGAGCCGGAGGTCCTGCGGCTGCTGACCGAGACGGCCATCCACGACATCTCCCATTTCCTGCGGGCCTCGCACCTCGCCCAGCTCCGGAAGATCGTCGATGACCCCGAGTCCAGCGGCAACGACCGCTTCGTGGCGCTCGACCTGCTGAAGAACGCCTCCATCTCGGCCGGCGGCGTGCTCCCCATGTGCCAGGACACCGGCACCGCGATCGTCATGGGCAAGCGCGGACGTCACGTGCTGACCGACGGGCTCGACGCCAAGCACGTCTCACGCGGCGTGTACGACGCCTACACCCGGCTCAACCTGCGCTATTCGCAGATGGCTCCGCTCACCATGTGGGAGGAGAAGAACACCGGCAGCAACCTGCCCGCCCAGATCGAGCTCTACGCCGAGGACCCGCACGGTCACGCCGACGAGTACAAACTGCTCTTCATGGCCAAGGGCGGCGGGTCGGCCAACAAGTCGTTCCTGTACCAGGAGACCAAGGCCGTGCTCAACGAGAAGCGGATGCTGGCCTTCCTGGAGGAGAAGATCCGCTCGCTGGGCACCGCGGCCTGCCCCCCGTACCATCTGGCCGTGGTCGTGGGCGGCACCTCCGCCGAGTTCGCGCTCAAGACCGCCAAGTACGCCAGCGCCCGCTACCTCGACTCGATCCCCACCGAGGGGTCGGCGTCCGCGCACGGGTTCAGGGACCTGGAGATGGAGGCGAAGGTCTTCGAGCTGACGCAGAAGCTCGGGATCGGGGCGCAGTTCGGCGGGAAATACTTCTGCCACGACGTACGCGTCATCCGCCTGCCCAGGCACGGGGCCTCCTGCCCGGTGGCCATCGCCGTCTCCTGCTCGGCCGACCGCCAGGCGCTGGCCAAGATCACGCCGGAGGGCGTGTTCCTGGAGAAGCTGGAGACCGACCCGGCCAGGTTCCTGCCGGAGACGACCGACGAGCACCTGTCGGACGACGTCATTCAGGTGGACCTCAACCGCCCGATGCCGGAGATCCTCGCCGAGCTGACGAAATATCCGGTCAAGACGCGCCTGTCCCTCACCGGCCCCCTCGTCGTCGCCCGCGACATCGCGCACGCGAAGATCGCCGAGCTGCTGGACGACGGCGGCGAGATGCCGCAATACCTCAAGGACCACGCCGTCTACTACGCCGGACCGGCCAAGACCCCCGAAGGGTACGCGTCGGGCTCGTTCGGGCCCACGACGGCCGGGCGGATGGACTCCTATGTGGAGCGCTTCCAGGCGGCGGGCGGCTCGATGGTGATGCTGGCCAAGGGCAACAGGTCCCAGCAGGTCACGGACGCCTGCGCGAAGCACGGCGGCTTCTACCTGGGCTCCATCGGCGGTCCCGCGGCCAGGCTGGCCCAGGACTGCATCAAGAAGGTGGAGGTGCTCGAATATCCCGAGCTGGGGATGGAGGCCGTGTGGAAGATCGAGGTCGTGGACTTCCCCGCGTTCATCGTCGTCGATGACAAGGGAGACGACTTCTTCACCGACAGGACCGGCCCGGTGCTGTCGATCGGGCGTCGCTGACGTGCTGTCGCTCGGGCGTCGCTGACGCCTGGAGCCGCTTTCCCGGGCTGCGGGAGGCGCCGGCTGCGGGAGATGCCGGGCTGCGAGAGGTGCCGGGCTGCGGGAGGTGCCGTCAAAGGCCGCCGGGGGGCTGCCTGAGGCTCGACTCCGGCTCTGGGGGGTGCCTCAGGCTCCGGGGGGTGCCGAGTGGGCGATAGTGCCGCTCGGCACCTGGGCGGGGTTTTCCCGGAACGGGCCCGTCACGCGGCGACCGCCGCTCTGTGCGGCGCCACGACGGAACCGTCGGGCAGCAGCAGGCCGGTGTCATCGAACAGCACCACGCCGTTGCAGAGAAGGCTCCAGCCCTGGTCAGGGTGGGCCGAGATCACGTGTGACGCCTCACGGTCGAGCGAGTCGGCACTTGGGCAAGCGGGGAAGTGACTGCACATCGCGCACCTCTCAGATGGCGCTCCTGATTCGGTTTTTCAAAAGGGCAGCGATCGCCCCGACGGCGTGCGAAGGTCCAGCGTGGCTCTGGCCGACTTCTTCGGCCGGCGGCGAACCTGGGTCTGGCGCATCTTCATCACGTCCTTCAACGGTCTGTCGTCAGTTGTCGGTCTTCAGTTTCGGAACCTCGGCGTACGCCCCCAGTGTGACGATCGGCACCGACACTTTCCGGCCGGCTGCGGGAGCGCTGCTTCTTGCATGTCTTAACCATGCCCCCGTCTCCTTACGGCACCCTTACAACTCGCTGACGGCACCTCTCGGTTCCTGTCAGTCAGCCTGCCGTACGCATGAAAGTCCCCTGCAAGGCATCATGCACACTTCTTCGCGCCGGCGCTGTGCCGATCGACACACACCCATGATGAGCTGCGGAAACGTGCTCAGGAAAATTCGGCCGAGAGGCGCGCGCGGGCGGCGGTAAGCCGCCCGCGCGGCGGGACCAAACCAATCCTCGCCACTGTGCAAAGGCGGGACCTAGGTCGCAAGTCTGATGCAACTGCGAACTCCTTGCAATAGTGTCGCCCTCAGAGATCGACAAGGAGGGCCACATGGCCGGATACACCCTTCCCGACATGCCCTACGACTACGGCGCGCTGGAGCCCGCCATCACGGGCGAGATCCTGGAGTTGCACCACGCCAAGCACCACGCGGCCTACGTCAAGGGCGCCAACGACACCCTGGAGCGGCTCGCGGAGGCCCGCGACAAGAGCGACTTCTCCCACCTGGTGGGCCTGGAGAAGACGTTCAGCTTCCACCTGTCAGGACATGTCCTGCATTCGATCTTCTGGGAGAACCTGTCCCCCGACGGCGGCGATCGCCCCGACGGGCCGCTCGGGGAGGCCATCGACGCGCACTTCGGCACGTTCGAGGCGTTCCAGAAGCAGCTCACCGCCGCCACGGCGTCCGTCCAGGGCTCCGGATGGGGCATGCTGGCCTGGGAGCCGCTGAGCCGCAGGCTGCTCGTCGAGCAGGTGTACGACCACCACGGGAACGTCGGCATGAACACCACGCCGCTGCTCGTCTTCGACGCCTGGGAGCACGCGTACTATCTTCAATATCGCAACGTGCGCCCGGACTACGTCGAGAAACTGTGGAGCCTCATCAACTGGTCCGATGTGGCCAGGAGGTTTGCTGACGTGACGAGTCAGGTGGGTTGACTTAAGTTCGCAACAAATTATCGGCCCCGCCTCTACTGGTCGGTTTACCCAAATAGGTAAGCTGCCTGGCATGCGTGCGCCCTCCGGTTACCTACTCGCCGCGCGCTATCGGCTCATGGAGCCGGTCGGCCGCGGCGGCATGGGCACCGTTTGGCGGGCGCATGACGAGCTGCTCGACCGTGACGTGGCGGTCAAGGAAGTGCGGCTGCCCTCCGTGCTCGACGAGGACCTGCGCGCTGAGCTGTGCGCCCGTACCGAGCGTGAGGGCAGGGCGACCGCGATGGTCGCGCATCCTTCGGTCATCACCGTGTTCGACGTGGTGACCGAGGACGACCGGCCGTGGATCGTGATGGAGCTGCTCCGGGCCAAGTCCCTGGAGCAGCTCATCCAGGAGCACGGACCGCTCCACCCGCGCAGGGCCGCCGAGATCGGCAGGCAGATCCTCGGGGCGCTGCGCGCCGTGCACGCCAAGGGGATCCTGCACCGCGACGTCAAGCCGAGCAACGTCCTGGTGACCGAGGACCGCGCGGTGCTCACCGACTTCGGTCTGGCCGCGCTCGAAGGTGACGTTTCCATCACTCAGGCGGGCATCGTCCTGGGGTCCGCGGGATACATCGCTCCAGAGCGGGTGCTCGGCTCGAAGGCCAGTCCCGCCGGCGATCTGTGGTCGCTCGGCGCGACCCTCTACACCGCCGTCGAGGGCAGGGGCCTGCACGGCCGCCGTACGGCCGCCGCCGCCCTCGCGGCGCTCACCAGCGGCGAGCCGATCCCCATGACCAAGGCGGGGCCGCTGGCCCCCGTGCTCGACGCGCTGCTCAGGATCGATCCGCAGACCAGGCTCGACTCCGTGCGTGCCTCGCTCATGCTGGCCAGGGTGGCCGCGGGCGGCTCGGCCGAGGAGCCGCTGACGCAGCGCAGGCCCGTACGCACCTCGTCCACGGCGAGCTCACCGTCTTTCACACGCAGGCCCGCGCATCGCGGGCTGCACAGAGCGGAGGCCACGGCGGCGGCGCTGACCGTGCCCCCGCCCAGACAGGAACGTAAACCCGGCGAAGGCGTACACAGGAAGCGTGTAGAAGCGCGACCTACTCCGTCCGCTTATGCCCGTTTCAAAGCGACGGTGATAAAGTTGTGCCTTCCTCGACGGTTCTGGCCAAGAGAACTTCGCAAGCGAGGGTAAAGCACTTCCCAAGCGAGAATCGATATCTTCTTCTCATGCCGGAACAGCAGACACGCCTGCTCGCGGAGCGCTACGAGCTCATCGCCCCCCTCGGCAGGGGGACCATGGGCACCGTGTGGCGCGCCCGCGACCGCGCGCTCGGGCGCGAGGTGGCGGTCAAGGAAATCCGCCAGGACCCCGGTCTCACCGAGGAACAGCGGTCCGAGCTGCGCGAACGCATGGTCCGCGAAGGGCGCATCGCCGCGCGGATCAACCACCCGTCCGTCGCCTCCATCCACGACGTCCTCATCCAGGACGACAGCCCGTGGATCATCATGGAGCTCATCGAGGCCCGCTCACTTGAGCAGGTGATCGACGAGGAAGGGCCGCTGCCGCCGCGGCTCGTGGCGGAGATCGGCGTCGATCTGCTCGGGGCGCTGCGCGCGGCGCACGCCCAGGGCATCACGCACCGCGACGTCAAGCCGGGCAACGTGCTCATCACCGAGAGCGGCCGGGTGGTGCTGACCGACTTCGGCATCGCCAAGGCGGAGGGCGACTCGCGGCTCACGAAAACGGGCATGGTGATCGGATCACCCGGCTACACGGCCCCGGAACGTGCCAGGGGCGAGTACACCGGGCCCGAGTCCGACATCTGGTCGCTCGGTGCCACTCTCTACTTCGCCGTCGAGGGGCGTCCGGCGTACGAGCGGGCCACGATCGCGGAGACGCTGGCGGCGCTGCTCACCGAGAGCGCGGACCCGCCCACGCAGGCCGGGCAGCTGCGGCCGGTGCTGAACGGGCTGCTGAGCAAGGACTACCGGCAGCGGCTCAACGCTGCCAAGGCGGAGACCCTGCTGCGCATGGTCGCCGACACCCCGACGAGCGAGATGCCGGTGCTCACGGCCGAGGCTCTTATGGCGCAGGAGGCCGCTTTGCCCGACCCGTTCGCTCAGAAGACCCCGGCGGGGCCGCCCCCCGGCGGGCCGGGAGGCCCGCACGGGCAAGGCCCCGGCGGTCCGGCCGCGGGAGGTCCTGGCGGACGCGGCCCTGGTGGTCAGGGACCCGGTGGCCGTGGCGGCCAGGGTGCTGACGGTCCCGGCGGGCCTGGAGCGGGTGGACCCGGCGGCCGTGGCGTTCCGGGGCCTGGAGTTCCAGGAGCTGGAGTTCCAGGAGCTGGCGTCCCGGGGGCCGGTGGACCTGGTGGTCCCGGCGGGCCCGGTGCGCCGGTGCCTGGTGGGCCCGGGCAGCGACCGGCGGGCGGGCCTGGCGGGCAGCGGCCCGGGGCCGGGCCGCAGGGGCCGGGGCGCGGCCCGAACGCGCCCACCGTGCCGCAGAGCGCCTCCGGGCGTCCGCCGCAGGGACAGCAGCAGCACGCCTCGCAGGCTCCAGGATCCGCCCCCCGCGGTCCCGGAGCGCCAGGTCCCGGTACCGGTCAAGGGGCAGGGCAGGGTCCCGGTCAAGGTGCGGGCCAGGGCGCCGGTGCAGGGCAGCCCGGCGGTCCGGGCCGCGGTCCCGGCCAGGGCTTCCGCCCAGGCCAAGGGACCAACCAAGGAGCAGGCCAAGGGGCCGGGCAGGGTCAAGGCTCCGGCCAAGGATTCGGGCAGCGCTCAGGGCCGGGTCAGGGCTCCGGCCCCGGTCAGGGCTCTGGGCAAGGTCAGGGTTCTGGGCAAGGTCAGGGCTCCGGCCCCGGTGGCTCTGGACCAGGGCAGAGCACAGGTCCTTGGCAGGCGTCCGGGCAGAGCGGTCAGGGCACTCAGCCGTCGGCGCAGGCCGGTGGCACCGGGCCGTACGGAAGCCCGCCTGCGGAAGAGGGCTTCGATCCGGAGCGGACGGTCAGCATCTCCAGGCCCAAGGGGCCGTTCCCCGCGGCGCCCGAGCAGGGCCGCCCGCCGCAGCACCCGGGCGACGAGAGCGCCATCACCACGCGCGTCCACCTGCCGCAGAACAACCCGCCGGGCCAGCAGGTCTACCCGCCGATGCCCCCGCAGCAGAACCTCCAGCTGCAGCCCCAGGGCCCCCACCAAGGCCCGCCGCAGGGCGGCCCCCAGCAGGGCCAGGGCCCGCAGCAGGGGAAGGGCCTGGGCACGGACCTGTTCGCCATCGCGGGTCAGGAGGAGCAGCGACCTCCGGGCAACCGCAACGGCATGCTGGTCCTCATGGCCGTGGCCGCCGCCGCGGCCGTGGTGATCGCCGTCCTCGTGGTGGCCCTCATCTCGGCCTGACCGCCGCCGCCCCGCCCGTACGTGCAAACGGGCGGGCGGCGCGAGCACGTACGGCTGCGCCTTTGAGCTGATCGCGCGGCCGTGGTTCAGACTGGATGTCATGAGCGAGTTCAGAATCGAACATGACTCGATGGGCGAGGTTCGCGTGCCTTCAGGTGCGAAGTGGCGCGCGCAGACCCAGCGGGCAGTGGAGAACTTCCCGATCTCAGGACGGCCGCTGGAGCCGTCGCACATCGCCGCCCTGGGGCTGATCAAGGCGGTGGCCGCCGAGGTCAACGGCGAGCTGGGCGTGATCGACAAAGACCTGGCCGAGGCCATCGCGCAGGCCGCGGCCGACGTCGCGGAGAACGAGCACGACGCGCATTTCCCGATCGACGTCTTCCAGACCGGCTCGGGCACCTCCTCGAACATGAACGCCAACGAGGTGATCGCGACGCTGGCCGAGGAGCGGCTGGGCCGGCCCGTGCACGCCAACGACCACGTGAACGCCTCCCAGTCGTCCAACGACGTCTTCCCCACCTCCATCCACGTGGCGGCGGCGACCGAGGTGACCTACCATCTGCTGCCCTCGCTCCGGCACCTGGCGGAGGCGCTGCGGGCCAAGGAGGCGGAGTTCGCCCAGGTGGTGAAGTCGGGGCGGACGCATCTGATGGACGCCACGCCCGTGACGCTCGGCCAGGAGTTCGGCGGGTACGCGGCGCAGATCGGCCACGGCGTGACCCGGGTGAGCAACGCGCTGCATCACGTGCTCGACCTGCCGCTGGGCGGCACCGCGGTGGGCACGGGCATCAACGTCCCGGCCGGTTTCGCCGAGGCGGCGATCGGGAAGCTGCGGGAGGCGACCAGCATCTCGTTCCGCGAGGCGCAGAACCATTTCGAGGCGCAGAGCGCGCAGGACTCCATCGTCGAGCTGTCGGGGCAGCTCAAGGTGGTGGCCGTCTCCCTCAACAAGATCGCCAACGACCTGCGCTGGATGGGCTCGGGGCCCCGGGCGGGGCTGGGCGAGATCAACCTGCCCGACCTCCAGCCGGGCTCGTCCATCATGCCCGGCAAGGTCAACCCGGTGATCCCCGAGGCCACGGCCATGGTCGCGGCGCAGGTCATCGGCAATGACGCGGCGATCACGTTCGCCGGCGCCTCGGGCAACTTCGAGCTGAACGTCCAGCTTCCCATCATCGGCCGCAACATCCTGGAGTCGATCAGGCTCCTGGCGAACGTGTCGCGGCTGCTCGCCGACCGCTGCGTCGCCGGCATCACGGCGAACGTCGAGCGGCTGCGCGAGTACGCCGAGTCGTCCCCGTCGATCGTCACGCCGCTGAACAAGTACCTCGGGTACGAGGAGGCGGCCAAGGTCGCCAAGCAGGCGCTGGCCGAGCGGAAGACCATCCGCGAGGTCGTCGTCGAGCGCGGCCACGTGGCCGACGGCACCCTGACGGAGGACCAGCTCGACGCCGCACTCGACGTCCTCTCGATGACCAGACCCTGACCCAGGCCCACGCGCCCGGCCGGTGACCGCGTGACGGGGCCACCCGGCCGGTGACCCGTGACGGGCCGTCGGTTCGCGTGGGCCGTGCGCGTGGCCGGCGCGGTCAGCCGGTGACGGGGCGCCGGTTCGCGTGGGCCGTGCGCGTGGCGTGCGCCCAGCGGGTGAGCAGGGACAGCGCGGCGCCCGAATCGACCGCGTCCGCGGCCCGCTTATAGGCCGCGGACAGCGCCCCCGTGAGCTCGGCCGCCGGCGGTGTGCCGTCGGCGGCGACCACGGCGGCGGCCGCGTTCAGCAGGACGATGTCGCGCACCGGCCCCCGCTCCCCCGCCAGCACCGCGCGCGCCACCCCGGCGTTGTGCCGGGCGTCGCCGCCCCGCAGGTCACCGACACGGGCGCGCGGGATGGACAGGTCGGCAGGATCGAAGACGGTGTGCGTCACGGTGCCGCGGCGCACGACCCAGATCGACGAGGGCCCGCAGGTGGACAGCTCGTCGAGCCCGTCGTCGCCGCGGAAGACGAGCGAGGAGCCGCCGCGCTCGGCCAGCACGCCCGCGATGACCGGCGCCATCGCGGGATGGAAGACCCCGACCGCCTGCGCGGTGGGCATGGCGGGGTTGGTGAGCGGCCCCAGGAAGTTGAAGACCGTGGGCACGCCCAGCTCGCGGCGCGGCCCCGAGGTCCGTCTCAAGCCGGGGTTGAAGGCGGGCGCGAAGCAGAAGGTGATGCCGACCTCGTCCGCCACCGAGACCACCGCGGCCGGCGTCAGCTCGATGACCACGCCGAGCTCCTCCAGCACGTCCGCCGCGCCGGCCAGGGAGGAGGCGGCCCTGCCGCCGTGCTTGACCACCTTCACGCCCGCGGCGGCGGCCACGACGGCGGCCATGGTGGAGATGTTCACGGTGTGGGCGCGGTCGCCGCCGGTGCCGACGAGGTCCACGGAGTCGCCGGAGATCCTGATCGCGGCCGATCTGGCGAGCATGCCGTCGGCCAGCCCGGACACCTCCGCGACGCTCTCGCCCTTGGCCCGCAGGGCGACCGCGAACGCGGCGATCTGGGCGCTCGTCGCCGCCCCCGACATGATCTGCTCCATCGCCCAGGCGGCCTGGCGCGAGGTGAGCGAGACGCCGTCGAGCAGCGTGGTGAGCAGGCGCGGCCAGGTGGTGGCGGGAGTGGTTACGGCGGCGGCAGTGGTGCCGGGGGTGACGGTGCTGGTCATGGGGCGCCCCTTTCGTAAGTGCTCGACGGGGGCGCGTGCGACATGCCGGTGGCCGCCTCGTCGAGGCGGCCGGACGCGTACGCGCTGGGAGAACCGCCTAGGAGGCGGGCCACCACTGCAGCGAATACGCGATCATGTGGCCAAGATAGCAGACCGTGTTGATCCACATAGGAGGACACCGATCTATGTCGCCCGCACCCATGCGTCCTCCCGCGGCGACCGCCTAGGGTTCGGGTATGGCGAAGGAGCTGACGGGGCGGACCGCGCTGGTGACGGGTGCTGGGGGCGGCATCGGGGCCGCCTGCGCCCGCCGGCTGGCCGCGGCGGGGGCCGCCGTGCTGGTGGTCGACATGCGGGCCGAGCCCGCGGAGAAGGTGGCGGCCGAGATCGGCGGCCGGGCGGTGGTGGCCGATCTGAGCGAGCCGGGCTTCGTGGCGTCGCTGCCGGACGAGCCCATCGATATCGTGGTGAACAACGCCGGGTTCCAGCACGTCGCGCCCATCGAGGAGTTCCCTCCCGAGGTGTTCGCCACGATGATCAGGGTCATGCTGGAGGCGCCGTTCCTGATCGCGCGGAAGGTGCTGCCCGGCATGTACGCCAGAGGGTGGGGAAGGTTCGTGAACATCTCGTCCGTGCACGGGTTGCGCGCTTCGCCGTACAAGTCCGCCTATACCGCGGCCAAGCACGGGCTGGAGGGGTTCTCCAAGGTGGTGGCGCTCGAAGGGGCGCCTCATGGGGTGACCTCGACCTGCGTCTGCCCCGCCTACGTACGCACCGGGCTGGTCGAGGCGCAGATCGCCGACCAGGCCAAGGTGCACGGCATCGAGCCGGACGAAGTGGTCGAGGACATCATGCTCCAGCCTGCCGCGATCAAGCGGCTGATCGAGCCCGAGGAGGTGGCCGAGCTGGTCGCGTACCTGTGCGGGCCCAGCGGGGCGTTCATCACCGGCGTGTCACTCCCCTTGGATGGCGGCTGGACGGCGCGCTAGTGAGCACCCCATACCTCGAACTGCTCGCCAGGGAGGCGTCGGCGGTCGAGTTCGAGGGGCCGATCATCCAGGCCAGGGCGGCCGGCGCGGACGCGGCCACGATCGAGCGGCTGGAGCAGGCCAAGGTCGAGGCGCTCAAGGTGCGCGCCCTGCTCAAGCGGCGGGCCCGGCGCGAGGCGGAGCTGTCGGCGCTCTACGACACGGCCGGCGACCTGGCCGCGCTGCGCGACCTCGACGCCGTCCTGGAGGCCATCGTGCATCGGGCCAGGCAGTTGCTGGCCACCGACATCGCGTACATGACGCTGCACGACCCCGAGCGGGGCGACACGTACATGCGGGTCACCGACGGGTCGATCTCGGCCAAGTTCCGGGCGCTGCGGCTGGCCATGGGGGCCGGGCTCGGCGGTCTCGTGGCGCAGACGGCCGTCCCCTACTCGACCGCCGACTATTTCGCCGACGCCAGGTTCCGGCACAAGGAGCACATCGACGACGCCGTCAAGGAGGAGGGCCTGGTCGCGATCCTGGGCGTGCCGCTGCGGCTGGGGCAGCGGGTGATCGGCGTGCTGATGGCGGCCAACCGCAGCGCCAGGCCGTTCCACCAGGAGGAGGTGTCGCTGCTGGCCAGCCTGGCCGCGCACGCCGCCGTCGCGATCGACAACGCCAGGCTGCTGCAGGAGACCAGGAACGCGCTGGAGGAGCTCTCCGCCGCCCACAGGACCGCCAGGGAGCACGGCGAGGCCGTCGAGCGGGCCGCGCTGGCCCACGACCGAATGACCTCGCTGGTGCTGCGCGGCGGCGGGATCGAGGACGTGGCCGCCGTGGTGACCGACGTGCTGGGCGGGTCGCTGGCCGTGCTCGACGACCTGAGCAGGCCGATCACGGGTGACGTCGGCGAGCTGGACGCCGGGGTGTTCGAGGCGGCGCAGGCGTCCAGGGCGCTGGGGCGTACCGTGCGGCGGGGTGACCTGCTGATCGCCTCCGTGGACGTCGGCGGCGAGCCGCTGTGCACGCTCATCCTCCGCAGCGACGACGCCGACGAGCGGATCCTGGAGCGGGCGGCGCTGGTGTGCGCGCTGCTGCTGCTGTTCAGGAGGAGCGTGGCGGAGGCGGAGGGCCGGGTCAGGGGCGAGCTGCTCGACGACCTGATCGCGCGGCCCGGCTCCCCCGGGCTGGCCGACCGGGCGCGCAGGCTGGGCGTCGATCTGGGCGCGCCGCACGTCGTGGTGGTGGCCAAGCACGCGGGGCAGCGGGAACGGGCCGCGTTCTGGGCCTCCTCGCAGGCGGCGGTGCGGCACGGGCTCGCGGCGGGCCGGGGGGAGGAGGTCGTGCTGCTGCTGCCGGGAGAGCACGCGGGCCGGGTCGCGCAGCGCGTCGCCGCCGAGCTGAGCGCGTCGCTGCACAGCCCGGCCACGGCGGGCGCCGCCCAGGCCGGCACGGCGGCGCCGGCGCAGGCATCCGCGGGATCGCCCGCCGAATCACGCGCCCAATCACCCGCCGAATCACCCGTCCAATCACTGGGCGTCGCCGAGGCGTACCAGGAGGCGCGGCGGTGCGCGGAGGCGCTGATCGCGCTGGGACGGGCCGGCGACGGCGCGAGCGCCGCCGAGCTGGGCTTCGTCGGCCTGCTCGTCGGTGACGGCCGCGACGTGCACGGCTTCGTCGGGCGGGCGCTCGGCGCGGTGATCGACTACGACGCCCGCAGGGGCACCGCGCTCACCGGCACGCTGGCCGCCTACTTCGGCTCGGGCGGCTCGCCCTCCCGTACGGCCGAAGCCATGCACATCCACGTCAACACCGTCACGCAGCGCCTCGACCGGATCGGCACGCTGCTCGGCGACGGCTGGCAGGAGCCTGAGCGCGCCCTGGAGATCCAGCTCGCGCTCCGCCTGCACCGGCTCGGCCACACATCCACCCAGGAGAGTGTGGGTCCCGACCCCATATGAGTGATGCCGGTCACAACCTACGGTGACCGGCATGGCCACTTCCATCAAGAAGATCGTCGCCGCGAGCCTGATCGGCACCACCATCGAGTGGTACGACTTCTTCCTGTACGGCTCGGCAGCCGCGCTCGTGTTCAACAAGCTCTTCTTCCCCGACTCCGATCCGCTGACCGGCACGCTGCTGTCGTTCCTCACCTACGCCGTCGGATTCGTCGCCCGCCCGCTCGGCGGCCTGATCTTCGGCCACTACGGCGACCGGTTCGGCCGTAAGACGCTGCTGGTCGTCAGCCTGCTGACGATGGGCGCGGCGACGTTCCTGATCGGCTGCCTGCCCACGTACGAGAGCCTGGGACCGTCCGCGGCGCTGCTGCTGACCGCGCTCAGGCTGGTCCAGGGCTTCGCGCTCGGCGGCGAGTGGGGCGGCGCGGTGCTGATCGTCTCCGAGCACGGCGACTCGAACCGGCGCGGCTTCTGGGCCTCCTGGCCGCAGGCCGGCGCGCCCGGCGGGAACCTGCTGGCCACCGGCGTGCTGGCGATCCTGGCCGCCTGGCAGTCGGAGGCGGCGTTCCTGTCGTGGGGCTGGCGGGTGCCGTTCCTGCTGTCCGGCGTGCTGGTGCTGATCGGGCTCTGGATCCGGCTGACGATCACCGAGTCGCCGGTGTTCCAGCAGGCCGAGCCGGAGGCGCGGGCCCCGATCGTGGGCGTGCTGAAGTATCACTCGAAGGACGTGCTCACCGCGATCGGCGCCCGCCTGGCCGAGAACATCTCCTTCTATCTGCTCACCGTCTTCGTCATCACCTACGCCAAGACCACCGGCATCGCGAACTCCACCGTGCTGACCGCGGTGCTGATCGCCTCGGCCATCCACTTCGTCACGATCCCGATGTGGGGCGCGCTGTCCGACCGCGTCGGCCGCCGCCCGGTCTACCTGGCGGGCGCCGCCGGCATCGGCGTGTGGATTTTCGCGTTCTTCCCGCTCGTGGACACGGGCAACTTCCTCGCGATCACCCTGGCCGTCACCGTCGGCCTGCTCTTCCACGGCATGATGTACGGCCCGCAGGCGGCCTTCTTCTCGGAGCTGTTCGGCACCAGGATGCGCTACACCGGCGTCTCCATCGGCGCGCAGCTCTCGGCCATCGTGGCGGGCGCGCTGGCCCCGATCATCGCGGTCGCGCTGCTGAAGGGCTACGGGAGCAGCCTGCCCATCTCGGTCTACCTTGGCCTTGCGGCGGTGCTCACCCTGGTCGCGGTCTACGCCGCACGCGAGACCCAGGGCCGCGACCTGGCCGAGAGGACCAACGTGCGATGAAGGTCATCACCCCCCGCCTCACGCAGCACGTTCTGACCACCGAGGGCAGGAGCACCGGCGAGCCCGTGCTGTTCGTGCACGGGAACGTCTCCTCCAGCGCCTTCTGGCGCGCCGCCATGGCGGCGCTGCCCGGCGGCTACCGGCCGCTCGCGGTGGACCTGCGCGGTTTCGGCGAGAGCGACCCCGCGCCCGTGGACGCCACGAGGGGTCTGCGCGACTACTCCGACGACCTGCTCGAACTGGTCGAGGCGCTCGACCTCGACGGGGTGCACCTGGTGGGCTGGAGCCTGGGCGGCGGCATCGTCCTCCAGGCCCTGCGCGACCGGCCCGCAGCTGTCAGGAGCGTCACCCTGGTCAACCCCATCTCCCCGTACGGCTTCAGCGGCACGGAGGGCCCCGAAGGGCGGCTCACCCACGCGGACGGCACGGGCGCGGGAGCGGGGGCGGCCAACCCCGACTTCGTGGCCCGGCTCAAGGCGGGCGACATGTCCGATGAGTCGCCCACGTCGCCCCGCAGCGTCCTCCGCTCCTCCTACGTCAAGCACCCCGAGGTCGCCGACGAGGACTTCTACGTGCGCGCCATGCTCACCACCCGCGTCGGCGACGCCCACTACCCCGGCGACGCCGTCACCTCCGCCCACTGGCCGGGCGTGGCCCCGGGCAAGCACGGCGTGCTCAACGCCGTCGCCCCCACCCACTTCCGCCTGGACGACCTGCACGAGATCGACCCCAAACCGCCCGTCCTGTGGATCAGGGGCGCGGACGACGTGATCGTCTCCGACGCCTCCCTGTTCGACCTGGCCCACCTGGGGGCGCTCGGCGTCGTGCCCGGCTCCCCCGGCACCCCGGCCCAGCCCATGGTCAGCCAGACCAGGGCGGTGCTGGAGCGTTACGGCCCGTACCGCGAGGCCGTGATCGAGGACTGCGGCCACAGCCCGCACCTGGAGCACCCGGACGCGTTCGGAAGCCTGCTGGCCGGCCATCTCGGGGAGGCCCGATGATCGTCGCACTCACCCTGGTGGCGAGCCTGCTGTCGCCGGTCCCCGGGCAGCTCACCGTGCCCGGCGCGGAGAAGACCGTGGTCGCCGAGCTCGGCGACCTGACCACGGCGGGCACCGTCGCGAGCGGCCACACCGACCCGGCCGACTGGGCGGGCCTGCACTCGGCGGCGACCGTCAACCCGGCGGGCGTGCCCGGCATCCAGATCGACGGCTACTTCCCCGACACCTCCGCCACCAACGCCACGCACGGCTGGAACCACGACTCCCAGTTCGTGATCAGGCTCCCCGAGCACTGGAACGGCGGCCTGGTCGTCACCGGAACCCCGGGCAACAGGGAGCAGTACGCCAACGACTACACGATCTCCGACTGGGTCCTGTCCAAGGGCTACGCCTTCGCCGCCACGGACAAGGGCAACGTCGGCGTCAACTTCCACGAGGACGGCCGCCGCCCTGGCGACGCCATCGCCGAGTGGAACCACCGCGTCACCCAGCTCACCGTCGCCGCCAAGGCCGTCGTGCGCGAGCGGTACGGCAGGCAGCCCGCCCGCACGATAGCCGCCGGCATCTCCAACGGCGGCTACCTGGTCAGGTGGCAGCTGGAGAACCGCGGCTGGCTCTACGACGGCGGCGTCGACTGGGAGGGCACGCTCTGGCGGCTCAAGGGCGACAACCTGCTGACCTTCCTGCCGCCCGCGCTGAAGGCGTACCCGGACGAGACGGGGGTGCGGGCGGCCGGGTTCGCGGCCGGCTCGGAGTTCCTGTGGCCGTTCCACCGGCAGTACTACTGGGAGCTCACCCAGCAGCTCTACCAGAAGGAGCTGGACCCGTCCTACCAGGGCGCGGCGGCCGACTACGACTATGACGAGCGCAGCCGTCCGGCGGGCTGCGTGCAGCAGCCCGCCGCACATGACAGGGACTGCCTGTACGCGGCCGTGGCGAAGATCGCGCTGACCGGCCGGATCACCAAGCCGCTCATCACGATCCACGGGACGCTCGACACGCTGCTGCCGATCTCGCGCAGCTCCGACGTCTACGCCGAGATGGTCGGCCCGCACCGGCCGTTCCGCTATCACCGCGTCGAGGGGGGCAACCACCTGGACAGCCTGGTGGACGCCTACCCCGACCGGCTCAAGCCGCTGCTCCCGGTCTTCAGGGGTGCCTTCACGGAGCTGGAGGACTGGATCAGTCCCTGAGGTAGCGATGCCTGCCCGCGCGCGCCCAGCGCACCATGTGGCGCGCGCCGGGCAGCCGCCTGCCGATCCTGTGCAGCACCGTGTCCCGGCCCATGGGCGAGCGCCGCTCGGGGTCGACGGCGGCGGCCGGGCGTACGCGGACCTTGCCTCTGCGCATGTCCAGCGCGAAGCGCAGCCCGATCTCCTCGTCCGGGGAGCGCAGCGACGACAGCCAGCCGCCGGGACCGAGCTGCTCGACACCCGGCATCAGCCGCTTGACCGGCACCTTGGCCACCAGTTGCCCGGCGATCCTGCCCGGCACCCCCGCCTCGACGAGCGCGGGCGCGCACACCTCGCGGCCCCGCCGCCCGGTGCTGCGCAGCACCAGCTCCAGCGTCGGCCCCCCGCTCGGCGGCACGTACGGCACCGGCAGGACGACGTACAGGTGCTTGTCGAGCTGCTTGACCATCACGCCGGGCGACACCAGGGCGATCGACTCGGAGAACGAGCGCGGCTCGATGGCCAGGCCCAGCTCGCCGTTGTCGCTCCAGCAGGGCACCACCAGGCGGGTCCTGGGGCGCTGGGCCAGCACGCCCAGGCAGTTGAGCGGGCCCTCGGGGCGGCCGACCCGGCTCCTGGCCTGGTTGGCGCCGCTGAACATGCGTACGTGCACCTCCCAGTGGCCCGGCTTGAGCGGCCGGCCCAGCGCGGCGCTGGTCACGTCCACCCGCGCCTCGCCCTTGATCTGCACCCTGGCGCGGCGGCGGCCGTCCTGGACCCGCTCCACGTGCTGGGTCAGCGGCAGGAAGTGGACGACGCCGGTCTCCGAGTGCTGGACGTACAGCTCGACGCGGGCCCGATCGACCGCGGCGGTGATGTCGGTGACGTCCGGCGCGAGGGACCTGGTCTCCAGGGAGCGCGGCGGGATCCAGTGCAGGCGGTCGCCGTCCGTGCGGTACCTGTCGGGCAGGCCGTCGCCCGACAGGACCTCCACGGTCAGGTTGAGCACCAGGACGTGGGCGTCCCAGCGCACCTCCGTGAGATCGGCGCGCAGCCCGGCCCGCCTGGAGGAGTTGGACATGAGCATGATCTGGTCCAGACGTCCCATCCGGACGAACGCGGCCACCACGCGGAGCTGCACGGGCAGGTAGCGGTCGATCGACTCGGGGAAGCGCCGCTCCACGAGCTCCTGCGCGACGCGGAAGTGCATGCCCCTGTCGACGGATGAGTCGGCGAACTTGCTGGTCAGCAAGGGGCGCAGGACGGCGTAGCGGAACCAGTACGCGTACATGCGCTCGCGCTGGCGGGTCGATCCCACGAAGACGTCGATGTCGTCGAGCAGCCCGAGCAGGTCCTTCACGATCGCCCGCGGCTCCTCCTCCACCGCCGGCCGCTCGCCGAGGTGGCAGCAGACGTGCTCGGCCAGCACGGCGATGACCTTGGCCTGGAGGTAGGCCCGCATCACGAACGCCTGCTCGGCCATCCGCCCGCCGGGCACGCCGAAGCCGAGCTCGTGCTCCTCCAGGAAGGCACGGCGGTAGAGCTGCTGCGGATGGAGCAGGGTGAGCAGGCGGTCGCGCAGGACGTCGGCGCGGGCCGTGCTCCGCTCGAAGGCGGTCATCGGCGGCCCGTAGTCGCGGATCATGCGGCCGATCAGCACGTCCGCGTCCGTCTCGACGGCGCGGTCGTACATGCGGGCGAGCGCGTCCTTCTCCAGCCGGTCGCCCTGGTCGAGGAAGTAGACGTAGTCGCCGGTGGCCGCGGCCAGGCCGACGTTGCGGCCGCGGGCCGGCGAGCCCGTCTGCGGCAGGTGCAGCGTACGGACGTTGCCGCGGGCCGCGGCGATGGTGTCCAGGCGCTCCCCGATCCCGTCCGTGGACCCGTCGTCCACGAAGATCACTTCGTAGTCGTCCGCGGGCATCGTCTGCTCCAGCGTGGAGCGAATGCACGCGTCGGCGGTGACACCCGGATTGTGGACATTGACGATCACACTGACCTTCACACCCATGTGGCCAGCGTGCGCCCGTATACACCTTCGGGCACGGCGGCTTGCCGATTAGAGAAGGAAAGTTGACCTTCCGGCACCGGCGGGCCGACCGGGAGCGATCAGTACCAGCCCACCGACTGCGAGTGTCCCCAGGCGCCGCAGGGCGAGCCGTAGCGGCCCTTGATGTAGCCGAGGCCCCACTTGATCTGGGTGGCGGCGTTGGTCTGCCAGTCGGAGCCCGCGCTGGCCATCTTGCTGCCGGGCAGGGACTGCGGGATGCCGTACGCGCCGGAGTAGCGGTTCATGGCCCGCTCGTTCCAGCCGCTCTCCTTCTGCCAGAGCCGCTCCAGGCATCCCCACTGGTCGTCGCCCCAGCCCATGGAGGCGAGCATGGTCTTGGCGGTGCCCTTGTTGGTGCCCGGCGAGGGGTCGCTGCCCGGCGGGAAGTTCACCGGCGGGAAGCCGTTGCCGGCCGGGGCCTGCTTGGGGACGACCCAGTCGAAGTCGGCGTCCTTGCCGGCCGCTCCCGAGCGGTTCTTCTTCAGCCGGTCGGCCCGGTAGGCCTGCTCGGCGGCGTTCTTGAGCGCGTCCGTCTCGGGGTCGGGCGCGGCCAGGTCACCGCTGGCCAGCTTGCCCATCTCCTCGAGCGAGAAGCCATCGGACGGCGGCTTGTTGGCGTTCTCGACGGCGCGGTAGGCGACGTAGCCGCCACCACCGAAGATCACCACCACTGACAGGACGGAGATGACTACGCGCTTGGGCGTGACACGCGAAGGCCGGCGCGCCGAGGGGAGATCTTCCTTCGGGGGGCGCTCGCTCAACTGCGGACCGGGGCTCACGAACCATGAGCTTGCCCTGTCCTGGGGGGTGGTCCGCAACCGAAACGAGGTAATCGCTTGGCGTTCTGTTGGCTAACCAGCACGTTGGCGTGGTCTTTCGGAAAAGATGTGATATTAGTCACATATGTCTGGCTCCCCGTCGAGCGCCCGTTAACCGGCGGGAAGCCTCTTTCAGGGTTCCGCGCGTTCTTCCAGATCGCATCTACGACATGTCACAGTTTGATGACACAACCCGGGTATACGGGACATGGAATAATAATGTGCGCGTGGCTGGCATCCTCCTTGTTGAAGACGACCCCTCGGTCCGCACGGCTCTAGAGCTGGCGCTGACCCGTCAGGGGCATTCCGTCACGTCCTATGCGACGGGCGAGGAGGCTCTCGACCACATCAGAGCCCGCCGCCCCGAGATCGCGATCCTCGACGTCATGCTCCCGGGGATCGACGGGATCGAGGTGTGCCGTCGCGTACGCAAGCTCGACCAGCTCCCCGTCATCCTGCTCACCGCCAGGGGCGACGACCTCGACGTGGTGGTCGGCCTGGAGGCCGGCGCCGACGACTACGTGGTCAAGCCGGTCGAGCCCAGGGTCCTGGACGCCCGCATCCGCGCCATCCTGCGCAGGGCGGAGTCGGCGGCCTCCGACCGCATCACCTTCGGCGACCTCGTGATCGACCGGGGCGCGCTCAAGGTCACGCTGGCCGGTAAGGAGATCCACCTGACGCCGACCGAGCTGCGGCTGCTGCTGGAGCTGGTACGCCACCCCGGCCAGGTGCTCAACCGCCGCTACCTGCTGCGTGCCGTCTGGGACCACACCCACATCGCGGACTCCCGGCTGGTGGACGCGTGCGTGCAGCGGATCCGCGCGAAGATCGAGCCGCGGCCCGCCGAGCCGGTGTTCATCCACACGGTGCGCGGGTTCGGCTACCGGTTCAGCCCTCCGTGATCCCACTGCCCACCGGGTTGCGCGCGCGCCTGGTCATCACGTTCACGCTCGTCGCCGTGACCGCCTCCACACTGGTCGCCACCATCGGTTACGAGCTGGCCAAGACCGCCCTCATCACGCGGGCCGAGAACACCTCCCTGGACCTGGTGACCAGGGAGCTGAGCAGCGTCACCTTCCCCGTCGGCACGCTGAAGGAGGGCGAGGCCGCGCCGACGACCAGGGAGCTCGAGAACGTGGCCGGCGCGCTGGCCGGGCCCGGCCGCGGCGTGCTGGTCGAGTACGGGAGCCTGATCGCCACCCAGGGCCCCATGACGATGAGCGACGTGCCGAACGAGCTCTACGGCCGGGCCAAGCAGAGCATCGTCACCCAGCGCCGGGTCATCCGCAACGAGCTGTGGCTCATCGTCGGCGCGGAGGTCTACCGGGACACCGCCGGCCCTCCGCAGGCCACGGGGCTGCGGGCGTTCGTGTTCTTCCCGATGCGCGACGACGAGAGCCAGCTCGCCACGCTCAGGACCACGCTTACCCAGGCCGGCGTGGCCATCGTGCTCATCGCCCTGGTCGTGGCGCTGCTGTCGGCCCGGCAGGTGCTGCTGCCGATCAGGCGGCTGAGCGCGGCCGCGCAGGCGCTCGGGCAGGGCCGGCTGGACACCCGCCTGCCCGTCCACGGGCAGGACGAGCTGGCCGACCTCACCTCCAGGTTCAACGACGCGGCGGCGGCGCTGGAGCTGAGCGTGTCCGAGCTGCGCTCGCTGGAGGCCATGGCGCGCAGGTTCGTGGCCGACGTCTCCCACGAGCTGCGCACGCCGCTGACCGCGATGACGGCCGTGGCCGACATGCTGTCCGAGGAGGCCCATCGGCTGCCCGAGGCGCCCGCCGAGGCCGTACGGCTGGTGCTGCGCGAGATCGAGCGCCTGCGCGAGCTGGTCGAGCACCTCATCGAGATCAGCCGCTTCGACGCGGGCACCGCCATGCTGAACCTGGAGCCGGCGAACGTCGCCGACGCCATCCAGGACTGCCTGGAGGTACGCGGCTGGGGCGATCAGGTGAGCGTGAGCGCCTCCCAGGGATTGACCGCCAACCTCGATCCGAGGAGGTTCGACGTCATCGTGGCCAACCTCATCGGCAACGCGCTCAAACACGGCGAGGCGCCCGTGGTGGTGAGCGCCAGAAGCACCGAGAACGGCCTGGAAGTGAAGGTGCGCGACCACGGCAAGGGCATCCCTCGAGAGGCGCTGCCGCACGTCTTCGACCGCTTCTTCAAGGCCGGCGCGGGACGGGCGCGCAGCCAGGGCAGCGGCCTCGGCCTGGCCATCGCCAGGGCGAACGTCCACCTGCACGGCGGCACCATCTCCGTACGCACCCAGAGCCCCGGCGTCCTGTTCACCGTCTGGCTGCCGCACTCATGAGCCCCGTCCGCACCCTGACCGCCGCCAGAGCGCTGATCCTGATCGCCGGCCTGCTGGTCGTCGCGGCCTGCGGCATCTCGCCCACCGACGTCCAGGACCGGGGCAACGCCCCCACCATCAAGGTCCCGCCGCCGTCCAAGACGATCTACCTGATCAAGGACGGCGGGCTCGCCCTGGAGCCGGCCGACGTCCGCAGCGACTCGGTCGAGGACCTGCTCAAGGCGCTCTTCGCGGCCTCCACGCAGCCGATGGACGACCGGGACACCGCGTTGCGCGACTTCACGTACCTGCGGTCGGACGACTCGCTCAACCCCGTGCAGCGCGACGAGATCCGGCTGCCGCGCACCTCGACGCTGACGGTCTACATCTCGGGCTACGGCACGCTGAGCAAGCTCGGCAAGGCGCAGATCGTCTGCACGGCGCAGCAGGAGGTGGCGTTCGAGCTGGTGAAGATAGTCCGGCAGAACGCGAACCGCCCCCCGAAGTCCGAGGGGCGGTACACGTGCGGCGAGCTGAAGTGACCCGCCCGTAGCCGTTACATCGTGATGTCCTCTAGCATCTCGGTCACCAGGGCGGCGATCGGCGAGCGTTCGGACCTGGTCAGCGTGACGTGCGCGAAGAGCGGGTGGCCCTTGAGCTTCTCCACCACGGCGACCACGCCGTCATGCCGGCCGACGCGCAGGTTGTCGCGCTGGGCGACGTCGTGGGTGAGCACGACCCGCGAGTTGGCGCCGATCCTGCTCAGCACCGTCAGGAGCACCCCGCGCTCCAGCGACTGCGCCTCGTCCACGATCACGAACGCGTCGTGGAGCGATCGGCCACGGATGTGCGTCAGCGGGAGCACTTCCAGCATGCCCCGGTCGAGCACCTCCTCGATCACCTCCGGCGACGTGATCGCGCCCAGCGTGTCGTAGACCGCCTGCGCCCATGGGCCCATCTTCTCGCCCTCGGAGCCCGGCAGGTAGCCGAGCTCTTGGCCGCCGACGGCGAAGAGCGGGCGGAAGACGACCACCTTGCGGTGCTGACGGCGCTCCAGCACGGCCTCCAGGCCCGCGCAGAGCGCCAGCGCCGACTTGCCCGTGCCGGCCCGGCCGCCGAGCGAGACGATGCCGATCTCCGGATCCATGAGCAGGTCGAGTGCGATGCGCTGCTCGGCCGAGCGGCCGTGCAGGCCGAACACCTCGCGGTCGCCGCGGACGAGCCGCACCGACTTGTCCGGCTGCACCCGGCCCAGCGCGGAGCCCTTGGCCGACAGCAGCCTCAGCCCGGTGTGCGTGGGCAGGTCCCTGGCCTCCTCGAAGTCGGCGGCGCCCTTGTCGAAGAGCGTCTCGACGTCCTCGGCGGTCACCTGGACCTCTGCCATCCCCGTCCAGCCAGACTCATGCACAAGCTCGGCGCGGTATTCCTCCGCCGTAAGGCCTATCGAGGCCGCTTTGACCCGAAGTGGCAGGTCTTTGGACACCAGGACGACGTCGCAGCCTTCGGCGGCGAGCGAGCGCGCCACGGTCAGGATGCGGGTGTCGTTGTCGCCCAGACGGAATCCCACGGGCAGGATGGACGGATCGCTGTGATTGAGCTCAACCCTGATCGTGCCATCCCCTGTGGGCATCTGCTCGTCGAGCCTGCCGTACTGAACGCGCAGGTCGTCGAGGTAGCGCAGAGCCTTCCTCGCGAAGTAGCCGAGCTCGGGATGGTGCCGCTTTCCTTCCAGCTCCGTGATGACCACGATCGGAAGGACGACGTCGTGCTCGGCGAACCGGGTCATTGCCGCCGGGTCGGCTAGCAGGACCGAGGTGTCCAGCACGTACGTGCGCTTGGCCGGCTGGTGAGTAGGGTTGCTCGAGGACACTGCCACACGTTCTCCCCCGGGCGCCCCATAATGCGGGCGCCCTGCAGACGAGGCGGGAAATTGGACCGGACCCGCGTCCCCGACCGCGAGCTGCCGTCGGCGCCGGGTTCCGGCCCCCTCGGCAAGTCTTGGCGCAAAGGCGGGCCCTCTCCGGAGTGTCCGGCCTGTGGTCGGACACTTCCAACGTTACGTCGTGAATACCCAGAAGTCGTCTCAGGAACCGTAACGTCGGTTTCTCGCAGCGTAATCACGCAGCGCCCGCAGGAAGTCCACCCTGCGGAAGTCAGGCCAGTAAGCCTCGTGGAAGTAGAACTCGGAGTGAGCGCTCTGCCACAGCATGAAGCCCGACAAGCGCTGCTCGCCCGATGTCCGGATGAGTAGATCCGGGTCGGGCTGGCCGCGAGTGTAGAGATGCTCCGCGATGTGCTCGACATCGAGCACCTCAACGAGGTCCTCGATGCTCGCCCCCTTGCTCGCTTGCTCCTGGAGCAGTGAGCGCACCGCATCGGCAATCTCACGTCTTCCTCCATACCCAACTGCAACGTTCACAATCAGGCCTGGACGGTGTGATGAAGCTTCTTTTGCATTTTTTAGGACATTCGCCGTGCGATCCGGCAGCAGATCGAGCGCGCCGACCGGGCTGATCCGCCAGCCCTCGTCCACGAGCTCCTGCGTCACGTCCTCGATGATGCGCAGCAGCGGCTCCAGCTCTTCCCTCGGCCGGTTGAGGTTGTCGTTGGACAGCATCCAGACGGTGACGACCTCGACACCGCTCTCGCGGCACCAGCCCAGCAGCTCGGCGATCTTGTCCGCGCCCTTGCGGTGGCCGGTCGCCACGTCACGCATGCCCATGGCGCGCGCCCAGCGGCGGTTGCCGTCGATGATGACCCCGACATGCCGGGGGACGCTGTCCTTCGACAGCTTGGTCTCCAGCCGGTGCTCGTACAGCCGGTAGACCAGATCGCGCAGGCCCACGGAGTGCCTCCCCTGCGGTGGCTGTGCCCTTGGTCGAATGACCTAACAGGCAATTATCACCGCGATTCGCCCGTGCCTGCTCCTTCTCCCGGATTCCTAGCCAGATCTCTACCTTTCAGACATCCTTCCGCCTCATTCACCAAATCTCGCACGAACATCGACAGCTCGGCCGACGTCAGCACCGCCCGCATGCCCACGCCCGTGGCGCCCCAGGCCTCCACGTAGGCCCGCCTGGTCAGCCGCCATTCGCCCCGCGACTCCCTGCCCGGCTGCCAGACGGGGATCGTCCTGAGCTGGCAGCGCAGCTCGCCGCCGCCCACCACGCCGGACCTGGTCCGATAGCGGAAGGAGAACAGCTCGCTGTCCGGCTCCTCGTCGGGGAACCTGTCGTCGGGGTCGGCCCACCGCCTGCCCCCGCCGCCGCGGCCCTGCCTGGCCTCGTCGACGCCGCGCGCCAGGCGCGCGAGCAGCCAGCCGCACCGCTCTCCGACGCTCCCGTACGGCGTGCCGTCGCGATGCAGTTCGAGGGTGACCTCGTACGGCGTGCCGACGCTGTCCGTGCACGCGATGGGCGTGACGGTCAAATACGAGCCGTCGACGCAGCGTAGTCCCCCCATCCCCTCCCCTTTTCCGGCCTAAAGTCGGCTAAACCGCCGGTGGCAGGGGATGCCAGCCGTGATCCCGCCAGCCGGGCGGCTGGTTCCATTCGGTCCAGCCGTGGCCCCTGCGCCCGTCCTCGGTCTCGAACTCGCACATGGCCCTGGGGAACGCGGCGACCGCGCCCTCGGGGGACATCAGCGTCACGGGGGCGAACGCGATCGGCCGGACGGTCGTCTCGCTGCCCGGGAAGCGCAGCACCGCCTCGGCCGGGCGGTGCCCGTCGAACGCGGAGCTCGCCGAGAAGCCCGCCACGTGCTCGATCTCGCCGCCCGGCGGCACCTGGAACGCCGGCCAGGGCAGGGCCATGCCTAGGTTGGCCTGCATGCCGTGCAGGTAGGTGCCGTCCTCCAGGCGGCCGCTGCTCCACAGCCAGGAGATCGACCACCAGTCGCGTACGCCCCAGCTGTGGTCGCGTTCGCCGTACCCGTGGAAGGGGGTGCCGCCGATCGTGCCGGTGACCTCGCAGGGGATCTCGTAGCGGGGGGTGAGCCCGTAGCCGTAGACGCCACCCGCCGTGCGCCATTCGAGGTCGAGCGCCAGCTCGGCCGAGCCGAGGCGGACGCGGGCCGCGCGCATGGGCTCCGTCGTCCGCAGCGCCGCCTCGTAGCCGTCGCCCTCGATCACCGTCTCCTGCACCGTCTCTGGGCCCGTCTCTGGGCCCGGCAGCGGCGCCTCGTGGTCGGTCACCGCGACCAGACCGCCGTCCCGCGTCACCAGGCACGCCCAGAACCAGGCCCGCTTCCAGTTGGGATAGAGGCCGAGGCGTACGTAGCCGCCCAGGTCGCCGTCCGCTGAGACGAAGTCGAAGTAGTGCGACTCGTTCCACAGCGGCTCGCCGCCCGGCTCGTGCGCCTGCTCGTCCTCGTGGCTCAGGGGCCATCCGCCCATGTTGACGATCCGCATGCCGCCTCCCAAGCGCTTGGTGCGCCCAGCTTAGGCCAGCACCCCCACCCGGCCTCCGGACCGGCCCTGAGGCGACGCGCTCGGGCGACGCGCTCGGGTGGCGCGCTCGGGTGGCGGGCTCGGGTGGCGGGCTCGGGTGGCGGGCTCAGGGGAGGAGGCGGGACCACCAGCGGGGCTTGCGGGGCGGGTCCGGCATTCGGCCGCGTTCGCGCAGCCAGGCGGCGAAGTCGTCGGCGTCGGCGCGGTAGCCGGGCGGCGGCGCGCTGCGGGAGCGGGCGTAGGCGGCGAACTCCGCGGCCAGGTCCCGGCCCGCCGCCGCGGCCACGTCGGGGCGGATCCTGGCCACGATGGTCCGGCGCTTGGCGATCAGGCTCGACGCCTGCCGCCTGATGCGCTCGGGGTCGAACCCCTCGGGCGGGTCCGCGCCCGCGACCAGGGCCGCGACCACCCGCCCCTGCGCCTCGGCCAGCCTCCGCTGCGCCGCCCCCAGCCCTTCGTCCGGCCCCTCGCCGCGCCCCTCCCATGGCCCCTCCCCGGGCGTCAACGCGGGTCCCTGGCCAGGGACATCGCCGCGCGGATCCGGGACAGCTCGTTGGCCAGCGCCGCGTCGCTCGGATAGTCGTCGTCCCACTCCAGCAGCACCCCCGGCGGCGTGGCCCGGGAGCACAGCTCGGTGAGGAGGTCGAGGATCGCCTGCGGCGCCGAGGTGGTGTGCGTGTCGTGCCAGATGCCGTCATGCTCGTATCCGCCGGCCACGTGCACGTAGGCGAGGTGCTCCAGCGGCAGGGCGTCGAGGGCCGCGACCGCCGACAGGCCCAGGTTGAACTGGTTGGTGTAGAGGTTCGCCACGTCGATCAGCAGCTTGACCCCCGTGCGCTCGACCAGCTCGGCGAGGAACTGGGCCTCGGTCAGCTCGTCCTCCGGCCAGCCGAAGATGGCGGCGACGTTCTCCAGGGCCAGTGGGACGGGCAGCGCGTCCTGCGCCCTGCGCACGTTCTCCGTGATGACCCTCAAGGACTCGCGCGTGCGCGGCACCGGGAGCAGGTGCCCGGCTTCGAGCCCACCGCCCCGTACGAACGCCAGGTGCTCGCTGACCAGCGGCGCGTCGAAGACCTGCGCGCAGGCCGCCAGGTGGGCGAGCCTGGCCGGGGAAGGCGGCTCCGCGTCCCCGACCCCGAGCGAGACCCCGTGCGGGATCACCGGCAGCCCCCTGGCGAGCAGCACGGCTAACGACTCGGGCAGGTGCGCGGGCTTGATGTTCTCCGCGACCACCTCCAGGAAGTCGACGCCGGCCATCCGCTCGATCGTCAGATCCAGCTCGGGCCGCCACCCGATGCCGACCCCGAGCTCGGACCGCCCGCCCGGCTCAGCCCCCGGTCCGGGCCGCGCGCCCGGCTCGAAGGCCCCCGGTCCGGGCCGCGCGCCCGGCTCGAAGGCCCCCGGCGCAGACCGTGCGCCCCGCTCGAATCCCGCCTCCAGGTCGGGCACCGTCACCCTCCTCCTCCGCCGCCGCAACCACCGCCGCCACCACCACTGCCGCAACCGCTCCCGCCGCCGCAGCTCGCACCGCTACCGCACCCCGGCTCGCCGTGCGAGCTCATGCCGGCCGCCGAGCCGTACCAAGCGTACGAGGACTTGTGCAGGCGCAGGCGACGGCCCTCGCCCCCGCCGAGCTCGGCCCGCAGGCTGGTGTCGCGCACCTCGCCGAGGCCGTAGAGCGCGACGGGCACGGCGCCGGCCGCGACGCCCTGGACGTTCGCCTGCATGGCCGCGTCGAGCGTCTCCCGCCCCGCCGTGGTCACCGTGGTCCGCCGCGAGCGCCGATGCCCGGCGATGGCGACCTCGGCCCCCACCCCCGTCCCGGCGAAGACGAGCAGGCCGGCCCACGGCAGAAGGGCGGCGCCCGCGAGCAACGACCACGGAAGCACGCCGGGCCCCGCGATCAGGACCACCCCATCAAGCAGGACGCCCGCGAACGCCACCACCGACAGGCCCCTCAGCCGCCGGCTCAGCCGGTTGACCGTGGTGAACGCATCGTCGGGCAGGATCAGGCCCCGCCCCGTGAGGTGCTGCTTGATCGCGTCCACGGCCAGGCTCCTGGCGATCTCGCGCCTGAGCGCGATCACCGGCAGCCCCGACCGGTCGGCGACCACGCTCAGCGCCACGTCGTCGACGGGGTTGCGCGAGCCCGCGCCCGCACTGACGTGGTGCACGCGTCCCCCGCGCGACACCCGGATGGCCCCGGCCTCCGCCAGCAGCGCGAGGGCGGTGTTCGCCACCCGGTGCGGGCCGCCGGTGAGATAGGCGAGGTCGTAGTGGTCGAGACCGCGCAGGCGAGGGCCGCCTGGGGCCGTTCGGATCGCGGTGTGAGCGCTCTTGATCGCGGCGGCGGTGCGGCCGGCGAGCATCGCGACGATCACCGAAAGGATGAGCAGGAACAGGTCCATGGACGGCCCCCCTCGTGCAGCCGATCAGGCTGGGTACCGAGAAGACGCGTAAGACCGGCATAAAGGTTCCGCGGATGTGGACACAGTTTCCGGGCGGCGCACCCTCCGGCCGCCGCGCGGTCAGCCGCTCGATCCGCCGCCGCAGCTAGAGCCCCCGCCGCCGCAGCTCGACCCCCCGCCGCAACTCGAACCGCCGCCCCCGCAGCTCGACCCGCCGCCGCCGAAGTCGAGGCCCCCGAAGGAGCCGCCGGAGTCGCTGCCGAAGGTGCTCCCGTCGCCGCCGCTGTGACTCCCGCACGCGCCGGCGCAGTCGCCCCCGGGATCGCCGACCGACAGCTCGTCGCACAGCGTCCGGTCGCCGGCGTCCGCCAGCCCGTACAGCGCGACCGGCACCCCCACCGCCATGGCCAGCGAGCTCTGGTCCTGTACGCCCCTCGGGTGGTAGACGCGGGCCGAGCGCAGGACCTCGCGCCCTTCCCTGGTGACGACGTTCCGGAGCTTGCGCTTCTGCTTGTAGAGCCCGACCAGCCCCGAGACGACGGCGATCCCGCCGAAGAACAGCGCGCCGAGGAACACCTGCCTCTGCCCGGCCACACCGACGCCGGCCAGGACGAACTCCAGCACCAGGAACAGCACCGCGAGGACCGTGACGAGCTGCAGCCGGTCGCGGTGCCGCCACGCCGTGGCGAAGGCCCCCTCGTCGACCGTCAGGCCGCGCGCCGCCAGCCCGCCGGCGAGCTGGGCCAGCGCGGGATGCCCGTCGAGAGCCCGCCGCAGCTCGGCCGCCCGGTAGCCGCCTGGCCTGGCGGCCAGCGTGTCGAGGACGGCCTGCTCGATCGGCACCGGCGAGGGCGGCGCGCCGTGGACGGGGGTGACCAGCGAGCCGCGCGACACGCGTACGGCGCCGGCCGTCGCGAGGACGGCCAGCGCCGTGTTGACGGCCCGCCGTGGCCCACCCGACAGGTACGCCAGCTCGTAGGGGGACAGGCTGTGCCCGGCCCCGCTGGGCGTCGCCTGGCTGACTCTCCTGCGCTCGCGCTCGACGCGCTGCTCGGCCGCACCGACCAGGAACACCATGCCGAAAGCGGCAATGAGCAGGACGAAGTCCACCGGGGCCCTCCCTCGCGGTACGGCAGTTCGCCCAGTTAACGGGGGCGGCGCCGTACCGCACAAGGGTCTTTTACTCAGCCGAGGCGGTCGAGCAGCGCGTTGTACTCCTCCCACAGCTCCTTGGGCAGGTGCGCGCCGAACTTGTCGAAGTGGCCGGGAATGAGCGCGGCCTCCTCGCGCCATACGTCGCGGTCGACGGTGAGCAGCGTGCGCAGGTCCTCGTCGGACAGGTCCAGCCCGTCGGTGTCGAGGTCGCCGGGCAGCAGGCCGATCGGCGTCGGCACGGCCTCGGCCTCGCCGTTGAGCCGGTCCACGATCCACTTGAGCACGCGGGTGTTCTCGCCGAAGCCGGGCCAGATGAACTGGCCGTCGGCGTTCTTCCTGAACCAGTTGACGTAGAAGATCCGGGGCAGCTCGGCGCCCGGACGACGGCCGATCTTCAGCCAGTGGCCGAAGTAGTCGCCCATGTTGTAGCCGCAGAACGGCAGCATGGCGAACGGGTCGTAGCGCAGCTCGCCGACCTTGCCCTCGGCGGCGGCGGTCTTCTCGGAGGCGACGTTGGCTCCGAGAAAGACGCCGTGTTCCCAGCTCAGCGACTCTGTCACCAGAGGTACGGCCGTGGCGCGGCGCCCGCCGAACAAGATGGCTGAGATGGGCACGCCCTTGGGATCCTGCCACTCGGGTGCGATGGTGGGGCACTGGGAGGCAGGGGTGGTGAAGCGCGCGTTCGGGTGGGCGGCGGGCTCGTCACTGTCGGGCGTCCAGGAGCGGCCCTTCCAGTCGGTCAGGTGCGCGGGCGGCTCGTCGGTCAGGCCCTCCCACCACACGTCGCCGTCGTCGGTGAGCGCGACGTTGGTGAAGATGCTGTTGCCCCAGAGCGTCTTGACCGCGTTGGCGTTGGTCACCTCGCCGGTGCCCGGCGCGACGCCGAAGAAGCCCGCCTCCGGGTTGATCGCGTGCAGGCGTCCGTCGTCGCCGAAGCGCATCCAGGCGATGTCGTCGCCGATCGTCTCGACCTTCCAGCCGGGAATCGTGGGCTGGAGCATGGCGAGGTTCGTCTTGCCGCAGGCGCTCGGGAAGGCGGCGGCGATGTAGCGCGTCTCCCCCGAGGGCGGCGTGAGCTTGAGAATGAGCATGTGCTCGGCCAGCCAGCCCTCGTCGCGGGCCATCACGCTGGCGATGCGCAGGGCGTAGCACTTCTTGCCGAGCAGGGCGTTGCCGCCGTAGCCGGAGCCGTACGACCAGATCTCCCTGGTCTCGGGGAAGTGGCTGATGTACTTGGTGGAGCTGCACGGCCACGGCTTGTCCGCCGCGCCGGACTCCAGCGGGGCTCCGACGGAGTGGACGGCCTTGACGAAGTCGCTGTGCTCATGGTCGCGCTTGCTGCGGCCTCCGTTGGCTCGTCCCTCGCTCTCTCCGGCCTGTCGCGCCGCTCCGCGGTCCTCGATCAGGCGCAGCGCCCTGTCGCCCATCCTGGTCATGACCCGCATGGACACGGCCACGTACGCGGAGTCGGTGATCTCGACGCCGAGCTGCGAGATCTCGCCGCCCAGCGGGCCCATGCAGAACGGCACGACGTACATCGTGCGGCCGCGCATGCAGCCCCTGAACAGCTCGCCGAACGTCTGGCGCATCTCCGCTGGAGCGATCCAGTTGTTCGTGGGACCCGCGTCCTCCTCCCGCTCCGAGCAGATGTACGTGCGGTCCTCGACTCGGGCCACGTCGCTGGGATCGGACTTGGCGTAGAAGCTGTTGGGACGGGCCGCCAGACGCGTGAGTGTCCCCTGCTCCACGAGCAGGTTGGTCAGGCGCGTCCACTCCTCCTCCGAGCCGTCGCACCACTCGATCCGGTCAGGCTGGGTCAGGGCTGCGATCTCGCGCACCCACGCGGCCAATTCGGCATTGGTCGTCGGTGCGTCTACTTCCACGGAAACGGACACGGCTGTGACTCCTCCACTCTCTCAGGGCCCAGTCATCATTAACGACGAAGCGGCCAGAAAGCCAATTGGCATAGACCTATTGGCGTGGCCGTCACCGCAGGCAGCGGCCCTGACGATTGGGGGAGCCTACCCAAGTCGAGCGGATTTAAAAGAAGTAATTCAGCGCAGTGGTCCAGTCCAATAGTGCTGGTCTAAACCAATTCACGAAGTGGTTTAGTCCATTCGGTGAGCCGTTTCCGCTGGGTGCACTCAGGAATTGACGTCCGGCCCCGAGGAGCGAACTCGGTCGACATGCTGAAGTGCGTCGCGCAAGTCCGCGAGCCACGTGTCGGTGTGTCTCCCGACCAGGCGTACGCACCAGGCCAGGGCGTCGCTGCGACTCCTGGCCACGCCGGCGGCCACGAGAGTGTCGAGGACCTGGCGCTCCGACTGGCGCAGCCGGGTCATCACCGGCACGGACAGTGTGGTGAACATCACAGTCTCGCCACCGCAGACGACGCCCCAGGACACCTTCTGCCGGAACTTGCGCTCGGCCTCCCTGGCGATCTCGATGCGCTGCTCGCGCGTCTCTTCCCTGAACCTTCTGGCCAGCCCTTCGATCAGGGCCCCTCGCTCGGCCTCGGGAGTGTCCTCCGGAGGGCCGGGCAGCGTGCCGAGCACCGCGATCTCCTCGCGGTCCCTGACGATCTCGGGCGCACCGGTGAACCAGCCCTCGGGGAGCCGTCCGGTGAACCAGCCGTGCACCTGTGCTGTCTCGTCGTCTGTTGCCATGTAATCATCATTACACCGTTGCGCGCGAAAAAGCACGCGTCGAAAACGACTGTGTGCACGGGGATGCGGGAGGCTAGCGAACCTTGGCCGCGGCTATGGGGCTGACGCGCACGACGCCGGCCAGGTTCCGGGTGTTCACCGGGACGATCTTGACGACGTCGCCCGTACGTGGCGCGTGGAGCATCTTCCCGTTACCCCAATAAATCGCCACATGCGAGATATAGGCCGGGTTCGTCGGGTCATTGCGCCAGAACAGCAGATCACCCGGCTGCGCCTGCGCGAGCGACACCTGCGGCCCCGTCACCCACTGCTGGTGCGTCACCCTGGGCATCCGCACCCCGGCCTGCCCGTAGGCCCACTGGACCAGCCCCGAGCAGTCGAAGGTGTCAGGTCCCTCCGCGCCCCACACGTACGGCCTGCCGAGCTTGGAGACCGCGGCCTTGAGCGCGACGGTGAGCTGGTCGCCGGTCATGAACGAGCCCGCGGGCCAGTTCTGCCTGACGGTCTGGGGCTCCGGCAGCACCGGGTTGACCATGGCCACCTGGGTGCCCTTGGGCAGCGCTCTGAGGATGGCCTTGCGCAGCGTGGCGGAGTTGGTCTTGGGCGCGCTGACGATGAGCGCGTTGTCGTGCGGGAGCCCGAGCGTACGGCCGACGTCCTTGGACACCACGGCGTCGACCGCGCCGAACCCGGTGGTGGCGTACGCGCCGATCCGCAGCGTCCCCGCGGGACCCGCCACCTTGCGGTGCAGCGCGAGCCCGCCGTCGTTGCCGAGCACGAACGAGACCGCCACGTCCCCGGCCGCCACGTTCTGCCACAGCGCGTCGGAGGCGGCGGTCACCTTGGGGGTGTAGGAGCGGAAAGAGGACGGGTTAACGCCGAGCGTCTGCACGCGCTTGTCGTCGAGCATGATGGACGCCGCGTCGGCCAGCTCCAGCGCCCGCACCCCGCGCAGCTTGGCCACCTTCTGCAGCAGCTCGTTGGTGAAGGGCTTGCGGGTGAGGACGAACAGGTTGGGCTTGTGCAGCTTGCTGAGCGGCGCCACCGGCTGCGTCGCCACGGCGGGCCGGCTGGCATCGGGGCGGGCCTGCTGGCTGGCCGGCGGGCTGGTGCGGGGCCGCGCCTGCTTCTGCGCCATCGGCGTCGAGGCGGGCGTGGCCCGTGCGCCCGCGGCGGCCGGCCCGATCGCGGTCTCCGGCTGGAGTAACAGCAGCACGTCGGCGGTCAGCACCGCGACGAGCGCGACCACGATAAAAGGCACCAGCTTGTACGTGTTACGCCGCTTCCTGGACTTGACCAGGAAGCTTAAGTCCTGCCGAATGCCGGACGAATGCGAAAATTCCGCCGGGCCAGCGTGGGCCCGGCGGTGGTCATCCATGGGTGTCAGTTGCCGATGTACGGCACAGCCTCGAGGATCTCGACGGTGTTCTGGCGTCCGTTGGGCATGGAGTAGGTGGCCTTCTCACCGATCTTCTTGCCGTTGATCGCCGCCCCGAGGGGGGATCTGGGCGAGTAGACGTCGATCGGTGCGCCGCTCTCCTCGCGAGAGGCGAGCAGGAAGGTGACCTCGTCGTCGTCGCCGACGAACCGGATCGTCACAGTCATGCCTGGGCCGACCACTCCCTCGGCCTTGGGGGCCTCTCCCACCTGGGCGTTGTCGATGATCTGCCGGAGGTGGAAGATGCGGGCCTCCATCTTGCCCTGCTCGTCCTTGGCCGCGTGGTAGCCGCCGTTCTCCTTGAGGTCGCCCTCCTCACGGGCGGCCTCGATCTTCTTGGCGATGTCGACGCGCCCGGGGCCAGACAGATGTTCGTACTCCGCCTTCAGGCGGTCGTACGCCTCCTGCGTCAGCCATGTGACGTTCTCATCGCGAGAGTCGGCCACGGGTTCTCCTTGCTTGCCTAGGGGGCCCTGAGATCACTTGAGGTTGCGTCCGGTTGAATTGCGAAAGGCTAACAACTTAACCGCTCCAACGCTTCCCCAAACGTCTCACTATACGAGATTGCAGTACTGGATGTGGACAGAAGTGGCCTGACCGCTGGTGTCGAGGCTTTCCTTGAGCTGCTTACTACCCCCACCAGCCGGGATTCTTACTTCCTTGCTGCCCACTTCCGCGTGATAGACGTCCAGTGCCCTGATCCGGCAGACCGCCACCCTATCGTCTGCCTTGTACACCTCAAAGGTGATCTCGGCCCGATTCGGACTGCCCACACTGAACGACACGACCTGCGACGGCGCCTCGGAGCCCCCTGCCGTCATCGACCACATCACGTAGCCCCAGCCGCCCGCGATGATGGCCACCAGCACGCCGATCACGATGTGGACGACGAGCCTGCCGCGTCGCTTGGGACGATCGGGAAAGTCGTCGGGCGTGCCGAGAACGGGACCGTTCTCGGCATCTCTGGTGACCATGGCGGAATCTCCCTGCACTCCCTCAGCGTTATCCGAGACAATTGTCGCCCGCGGGGGTACCGGTAGACGACTGGGCCCTCGCGACCGCCCAGCAGAAACTAACCTCTCTGGGCTACTGACCGGTCCTCCCGCCTGAGGAGACCCTATGAGGAGAGCGCGCTCGTGAGTGCACCGCTGAGATTGATGGCCGTCCACGCCCATCCCGACGACGAGTCGAGCAAGGGCGCCGCCACGATGGCGCGTTACGTGCGCGAAGGCGTGGAAGTGCTGGTCTGTACTCTCACGGGCGGTGAGCGGGGATCGGTGCTCAACCCCAAGATGGACCGGCCCGAGATCGTGGCCGACATCGGCGAGGTGCGCAGGGCCGAGATGGCGCGAGCGCGCGAGATCCTCGGCGTGGAGCAGCGTTTCATGGGCTTCGTCGACTCCGGATTGCCGGAGAACGAGGAGGAGGAGCTGCCCGAGGGCTGCTTCGCCCTGCAGAAGCTGGAGGACGCCTCGGCGCCGCTCGTGGCGGCCGTGCGCGCGTTCAGGCCGCACGTGATCATCACGTACGACGACGACGGCGGCTACCCGCACCCCGACCACATCATGACCAACAAGGTCTCCGTCGAGGCCTTCGACGCGGCCGGCGACCCCGACCGCTACCCGGGCTCCGGCGACCCGTGGCAGCCGCTGAAGCTCTACTACCAGATGGGGTTCACCAAGGAGCGCTTCGAGGCCCTGCACGAGGCCATGAACGAGCGCGGCCTCGGCTCCCCCTACGCCGACTGGATCTCGCGCTGGGAGGACCGCCCCGCCAAGTGGCCGGTGACCACGCGGGTGCCGTGCGGCGACTACTTCCAGATCCGCGACGAGGCGCTGCTGGCCCATGCCACCCAGGTGGACCCGGACGGCTTCTGGTTCGTCTGCCCGCGCGAGCTGCAGGAGGAGATCTGGCCCACCGAGGACTACCACCTGGCGCGCTCGCTGGTGGACACGGCGCTGCCGGAGGACGACCTGTTCGCGGGCATCCACGCCGACGACGTCTCACCCGCCTGCCACTGACGGAGCCATTGACGGGCCACCGACGGAGCCGCTGGCGGGACCATGGGTTCCTGGTGGCAGACTGGAAGTGTGACAGTTCTAGCAGCGGGTGATGTGAGTCCGGGCCTGCTCGGCTTCGTCGTGGTGGCGCTCATCGGTGTGGCCCTGTATATGTTGATCAAGTCGATGAACAAGCAGATGACGAAGATCCAGGTGCCACACGAGGGCGACGCGGACAAGAAGGCCGAATAGATGCCGATCCAAATAGTCGACAACTCGACCGAAAACCGTTTCGAGGCTCTCGTAGACGGCAAGGTCGCCGGGTTCGCCGACTATCGCCTGCTGCCCACCAAGATCGTCTTCACGCACACCGAGGTGCTGCCCGCGTACGAAGGGCAGGGCCTGGCGAGCAAGCTGGTCAGCCACGCGCTCCAGGCGAGCGCCGACACCGGCCTGCGCGTCGTGCCGCTCTGCCCCTACGTGGCGAAATACATCGACCGTCACCCGGAGTTCAAAGAGCTGGTCGACGCCGAGGAGCACTGAGGCCGCTCAGTCGGCGGCGGACGACCAGGCGCGCTCCAGTGCTTTCGGCAGTCCCCACCAGCCCAGCGGCGTGAGCACCTCGTCCGCGTTCACGACGCCGAGATAGACCCACAGGCTCACCACCGAGGTGAACAACCCCTCGGTGGCGTCGAGGTCGTCCTCGTCCTGGTCGTCGACGTCGATGTCCTCGGACTCCGCGATGAGCCTGGCCATCCGCTCGGGCGAGGCGAGCACCCCCGGCCCGAGCCTGGCCAGCGCCGCGACTCCGGCCAGCCAGTCCGCGTGCTGGATCGCGCAGAGATTCGCCAGCGCCGCGTCCTCCATGCTGAGCTCCCCGTCGAGATCGGCGAACTCCTCCAGCACGTCGCCGTTCTCCGACAGGTCCGACACGGGCCCCGCGACCCCGGCCGCCAGCGCCAGCCACAGCTCCATGTCGTCGTCGGGGACCGGCCGGTCGTCGAAACCGGCGCAGGCCCGCAGCACGTTGCCGGGGTAGCCGGGCAGTGCCAGCAGCCCGCGCAGGCGCGCCACGGCGCTCTCCAGCTCCGTCAGGGGCAGCTCAGGCTGCTTGGGCAGCCCGCCCACGATGCGCCGCAGCTCGGACAGCGCGAAGGCCTCCTCCTCGTCCCAGGCGGCGAACAGCTCCTCGTCCTGCTCGTCGCTGACCGAGAACCCGGGCACCCGGCCGTCCTGCAACGGCGTGCCCAGCCAGTGCTCCTGGAGGCTCTCGTACGCGGCGCGGGCGTCCTGGTCGCCCGCCGCCAGCGCGTCGGGGTCGATCTCGCCCATCTCCACGAGCTCTTCGAGGTGGGCGACCAGGCGGCGGAACATCTCCGCGGCCACCGGCCCGCGCTCGTCCTCCTCAGGCCAGACGAAGTAGCTCGGCGTCATGAGGATCGGCTCGGTGCCGGTGGACTCGACCCAGCGCTGCACGTCGCCGACCGTGGCGACGCCCGATTCGATCGAGCTGAGGGTCGACTTGGCGGAGTCCCAGAACGGCAGGGAGAGCGGGTTGCCGGCGGACATCAGCGCCCGCCGCAGGTCGGGCAGCCCCACGAGCGCCACGCCCGAGGGCACGGCGAGCAGCGCGCGAGCCACGTCCCTGCGCGTGAGGGCGGTCGCCGGGCGTCCGGCGTGGGCGCAGACGAAGTCCATATCCACGCCCCGTAACCTACGCCGTCGCGGCCGTCCGAGTCAGCCGGTGAACACGTCGATCGCGTCACCCCTGGCCTGCGAGCACCGCGGTTTAGGGTGAACGGAGGAGGTCCTGATGAACCGCTTGAAAGATGCCACGAGCCCCTACCTGCTGCAGCACGCGGCCAATCCGGTGGACTGGCACCCGTGGGGCGACGAGGCGTTCGCGGAGGCCCGTCGCCGTGACGTGCCCCTGCTGATCAGCGTGGGCTATTCGGCATGCCACTGGTGTCATGTCATGGCCCATGAGAGCTTCGAGGACGCCGAGACGGCCCGGCTGATGAACGAGCACTTCGTCAACGTGAAGGTGGACCGCGAGGAGCGGCCCGACGTGGACGCCGTCTACATGAGCGCCACGCAGGCCATGACGCAGCAGGGCGGCTGGCCCATGACGGTGTTCGCGACGCCCGACGGGCATCCGTTCTACTGCGGCACCTACTTCCCGCGCCCGCACTTCCAGCGCCTGCTCACCGAGGTCGGCCGCGTGTGGGCGAGCGAGAAGGACTCCGTGCTCCAGCAGGGGGCGAAGGTGGTGGAGGCGCTCAACGCGAACACCACGCTGCCCGGCGGTGCCGTGCCCGGCGAGGAGACGCTCGCGGTGGCCGTACAGAGTCTCAGGGACTCCTTCGACGCGCGCAGCGGCGGGTTCGGCGGGGCGCCCAAGTTCCCGCCGTCCATGGTGCTGGAGTTCCTGCTGCGCTCCGGCGAGCGCGAGATGAGCGGGGGCACGCTGGCGGCGATGGCCCGCGGCGGGCTGTACGACCAGCTCGGCGGCGGGTTCGCCCGCTACAGCGTGGACGCGCAGTGGGTCGTGCCGCACTTCGAGAAGATGCTCTACGACAACGCCCTGCTGCTGCGGGTCTACACGCACTGGTGGAAGGCGGGCGGCGGCGACCTGGCGCGGCGGGTCGCGCTGGAGACGGCCGATTGGCTGCTGCGTGAGCTGCGCACGCCCGAGGGCGGGTTCGCCTCCGCGCTCGACGCCGACAGCGAGGGCGTGGAGGGCAAGTTCTACGTCTGGACGCCCGAGGAGCTGAGCGAGGTGCTCGGCGAGGACGACGGGCGGTGGGCGGCCAGCTTGTTCGAGGTGACGGGGACGTTCGAGCACGGCACGTCCGTGCTGCAGCTCCCGCGCGACCCCGGCGACCCCGAGCGCTACGCCGCCGTCCGGGAGCGCCTGCTGGCCGCCAGGGAGCTGCGGGTCCGTCCAGGGCGCGACGACAAGGTCGTGGCCTCGTGGACCGGCCTGGCCATCGCGGCGCTGGCGGAGACCGGCGTGGTGTTCGAGCGGCCCGATCTCGTGACCGCCGCCACCGAGGCCGCCGAGCTGCTCGCGAGCACCCACGTGGTGGACGGCAGGCTGCTGCGCACCTCGCGCGACGGCCGGGCGGGCACGAACGCCGGAGTCCTTGAGGACTACGCGAACGTGGCGGAAGGGCTCATCTCCCTGTACGGCGTCACCGGCGAGGCCAGGTGGCTCAGGCTGGCGGGCACGCTGCTGGACACCGTGCTCGACAGGTTCGCCGACGGAACGGGCGGCTTCTACGACACGGCGGACGACGCCGAGCGGCTCTTCCAGCGGCCCCAGGACCCCACGGACAACGCCACCCCCTCGGGCCAGTACGCGGCCGCGGGCGCGCTGCTGTCCTACGGTGCGCTGACCGGCTCCGCCCGGCACCGTGAGGCCGCCCAGGCGGCTCTGGGGAGCGTGTCCGTGCTGGCGACGGGCCACGCCAGGTTCGCGGGCTGGGGGCTGGCCGTGGCGCGGGCTGCGCTGGACGGGCCGGTCGAGGTGGCCGTCGTGGGCCCCGCCGGCGATCCGCGCACGGCCGCGCTGCACCGGCAGGCGCTGCTCGCCGACGTGCCCGGCCTGGTGGTCGCGCTCGGGTCCGGCGATGCCGACGACCGGGGCTCGGGAGATCCGCTCGTGCCCAGAGACGTCTATCCCGCGCTCTTGGAAGGCCGCGGGACGGTCGGCGAGGCGCCCGCGGCGTACGTGTGCAGGGGATTCACCTGCCGGATGCCCGTGACCACCGTCGAGGAGCTGCGGGCCGAGCTGGCGCGTTAACCGGTGGGCGAGCGGCCGGCCCCGTCGCCGCCTCTGCCGGTGCCCCTGCCCGTATCACTGTCGGACTCCGTCGAGGGCTGGTCGGGGAGCTCGGTGGCCGACGGGTCGGTCGTCTCGGGCTGGTCGTCACCCCCGTCGACGTCCGGCTCGCCGGTGGCGGGCGGGCCGCTGGACGTGGGGTCGGGCTCGGGGGTGGTCGAGCCGTCCGGGTTCGCCGGGGGCGTGTACTCCTGGTCCGGCACGTCCCTGTCCTGGTCGGGCACCGAGTAGTCGGAGGTGTAGCCGTAGTCGGACGGCTCGGGGAACTCCTCGACCGGCTCGCCCGCCATGGCCTCGGTCATGAACGCCCGCCAGATCTGCGCGGGCAGCTGGCCGCCGAACTGCGTGCCGTACCCGGGGATCTTGACCGTGGCGTTGTCGTCGCGGAACATGTCGACCGCCACCGCGAGCTGCGGCGTGAACCCGTTGAACCACACCGACGCCGAGTCGTCCGTGGTGCCCGTCTTGCCGGCCACCGGGCGGTCGTAGAGCCTGGCGGCGGTGCCGGTGCCGTACTTGACGACCTGCTGCATCGCGTACGTGGTGTCCGCGGCGGCCTGCTCGCTGATCGCCTTGGTCGCGACCGGCTTGACGACCGCCTTCTTGCCCTGGCCGTCGGTGACCGACTTGACCACGTGGGCCTCCATGTGGACGCCCTTGTTGGCGAACGTGGAGAAGCCCGAGGCGTTCTGGACGGCGCTGACGGAGGCCACGCCGAGCGGGAAGGAGGCGGCGCTCTCGTGCTGCTGGAGCTGGCCCTCGGGGATGCCGGCCGCCTCGGCGGTCTTGGCGACCTTGTCCAGCCCGACCTTCTGGCCGAGGTCCACGAACGCGGTGTTGACGGAGTTCTGGGTAGCGCTCACCAGGTTGATCTCGCCGTAGGAGCGCCCGCTGTCGTTCGGGATCGGCTCGGCCGCCGACGCCACACGCAGCGGTGAGTTGCCGTCGACCCTGGTGGACAGGTCGAAGCCGTTGTTCAGGGCCGCCGCCAGCGTGTACGGCTTGAACGTCGATCCGGCCATGACCTTGGCCGAGAACGCGCTGTCGTAATAGGCCGACTGCGAGGGACGGCCCCCGTAGAAGGCGATCACCTCGCCGCTGGCCGGATCGACGGCCGCCAGCCCGGTGCGCACCTTCTTGGGCGTGGCGTCCGGCAGGACGTCGTTGACCGCCTGCTCGGCCGCCGCCATGAGCTTCTTGTCGAACGTGGTGACGATCCGCAGCCCGCCGCCGTTGATGTCCTCGTCGGTGTAGCCGCGCCGGTTGAGCTCGGCGGTCACCTGTTCGAGCATGTACTGGGCCTGGCCCTTGAGCTCGAACGGCTTCTTGGGGGCCTTGAGCGTGGGGAAGCGCTCGGCCGCCGTCTGCTCGGCCGTCAGCGCGCCGGTCTGCCGCATGGCCTCGATCACCGACCGCCAGCGCACCTGGGCCGCCGCCAGATCGGTGCCCTTCGGGTCGGCGAACCGGCTGGGCTGCTGGATCACCGCCGCGAGGTAGGCTCCCTCGGCGACGCTCAGCTCCGCCACGTCCTTGCCGAAGTAGGCGCGGGCGGCCGACTGGACGCCGTTGGCGCCGCGGCCGAAGTAGATCGTGTTGAGGTACTGCTCCAGCACCCAGTCCTTCGACTTGGACTGGTCGACCTTCATCGAGATGAGGATCTCTTTGAACTTGCGGGTGATGGAGCGTTCCTGGCTGAGGCCGCTGTAGTAGTTGCGCACGAGCTGCTGGGTGATGGTCGAGCCGCCCTGGAGCTGCTGCCCGCTGAGGGTGGACCAGACGGCCCGCGCGGTGCCCTTGAGCGAGACGCCGCCGTCCTCGTAGAAGGAGCGGTTCTCGGCCGCGATGACGGCGGCGCGTACGTGCTCGGGCACCTTTGCCAATTCGACGTTCTTGCGGTCGATCCCCTGCCGGGCGAGCACCGTCTTGCCGTCGCGGTAATAGATCACCGAGCCTTGCGCGGTGGCCTGCTTCTGCGTCGTGTCGGGAATAGGAGTCATGGCCCATGCGATGGCGAAAAGCCCGACCAGCACGAGGATTCCGGCACCAAATGAAATCAGTAGAAGCCGGATAATCCGCCGTTTTCCCATCCCGTTTCCACCACCGATCCGCACCCTCGACCCCCTCGTCAAGCGTCGCCCAACCCCCGCAAGCTGGGCGAATGCCAAGAGTAAACGATCGACAACGGTGCTTCGTCCCTCTGCCGATAGTACGGCTACCGCGCGCCCCGACGCGGAACATCGGCGACCAAAGGCAGCACTCGGTAGGGAACCGGAGTGTCAAGGGCGATGATCGAATTAGTCCTGAGTACGCCCTGAACCTCCACGATCTCATCGATTACCCGCTGCAAATCGGCATTGTTCCTGGCGACCACGCGGCAGAGAAGATCGCTGTCGCCGGTGATCGTATGGACCTCCAGAACCTCGGGAATGCGGGCCAGCCGATCCGCCACCGGATCGTGCCCGGCGACCTGCCTGATCTCCATGCTGACGAACGCCGTGACGTCGTAGCCGAGCGCCTCCGGCGACACGTCGGGACCGAACCCGGTGATCACTCCCCTGGCGGTCAGGCGGTCCAGCCTGGCCTGGACCGTGCCACGGGCCACGCCGAGCCGGCGCGAGCACTCCAGCACGCCCAGCCGGGGCTCGGCCGTCAGGAGGGCGATGAGTCTGGCGTCAAGGTCATCGATCGTCATGCTGTACACATCTACCGGACATTTCGCTGTGGCACTAGGCAGGTTGTGCACTCTATGAAGTAACCCTTGCGCAACTCGTCCAGTAAATTCGAGAGTTGGCAGTATGAATGATGTCTTTCCGGTTAATGGCATGGACGCCGTGGTGTTCGCCGTGGGCAACGCCAAGCAGGCCGCCCACTACTACTCGACCGCGTTCGGCATGAAGCTCGTGGCCTATCGCGGGCCGGAGAACGGCAGCCGCGACGAGAGCGCGTACGTGCTGACCTCGGGTGGTGCCACGTTCGAGTTCAGGTCGTCGATCAGGCCCGGCACGCCGATGGCGCGGCACGTCGCGGAGCACGGTGACGGGGTGGTCGACCTGGCGATCCAGGTGCCGGACGTGGAGGCGGGGTACGCCCACGCGGTCGCTCATGGGGCCACGGGGCTGGCGGAGCCGTACACGCTGGAGGACGAGCACGGCAAGGTGGTGCTCGCGGCCATCGCCGCCTATGGCCAGACGCGGCACACGCTGGTCGACAGGTCCAACTACGGCGGCCCCTACCTGCCCGGGTACGCGCCCGCGCAGCCGCTGGTGGCGCCGCCCGCGACCAGGACCGGGCGGCTGTTCCAGGCCGTCGACCACTGCGTCGGCAACGTCGAGCTGGGCAAGATGGACGAGTGGGTGGAGTTCTACCGCCAGGTCATGGGCTTCACGAACATGGCCGAGTTCGTCGGCGACGACATCGCCACCGAATACTCGGCGCTCATGTCCAAGGTCGTCGCGGACGGGACGCGCAAGGTCAAGTTCCCGCTCAACGAGCCGGCCGTGAGCCGCAAGAAGTCGCAGATCGACGAATATCTCGACTTCTACGGCGGTCCCGGCGTGCAGCACATCGCGCTCGCCACCAACGACATCCTCACCACGGTCGACCACATGCGGGCGGCCGGCGTGCAGTTCCTGGACACGCCCGACTCCTACTACGAGGACCCCGAGCTGCGCGCGCGCATCGGCGAGGTGCGGGCGCCGATCGAGGAGCTGAAGAGCCGCAAGATCCTGGTGGACCGCGACGAGGACGGCTACCTGCTGCAGATCTTCACCCAGCCGGTGCAGGACAGGCCCACGGTCTTCTTCGAGCTGATCGAGCGGCACGGCTCGCTCGGATTCGGCAAGGGCAACTTCAAGGCGCTGTTCGAGGCGATCGAGCGCGAGCAGGAACGCAGGGGCAACCTTTAGTTTGTCCCGACTTAGTGGTGGTCATCACGACATCATGGGACTGCCGCCACCAGGGCTGGCGGGGCGCTGGCGGCGGCTGTTCGCCGGCGTCCTCGACTGGCTGATCGTCAACATCGTCTCCGCGCCTTTCAGCTGGACGAGCTGGGAGTACGCCTGGGACGGCAACAAGGGCGTCTGGGACCGCTTCCCGGTGGAGCACACCTTCCTGGCCGGGCTCGTGGCTTTTCTCTACTTCTGGTTGCTGCACGCCTTCTGGAACGGCCAGACTCTGGGCAAGAAACTGTTCGGCATGCGCGTGGTGCAGGACAGCGGCGGAAGGATAGGCGTAGGTCAGGCCGCCGTCCGGCAGGCCGTGGCGAGCGCGCTCGAATGGCTGTGCTGCGTCGGCCTCCTGCTGGATCTCGGCTGGATCCTCTTCGACCCCCGCAAACAGGCCCTTCACGACAAGGCCGCCAGGACGGTCGTCGTCAATGCCTGACTCAGCGTAAGATTTTGGTCACGATTTGAAGGGGGCTCGCTCGCCTATGCGTTCCAACAGGCGCGGGATGGCATTGCTGGCGGCGCTGATCAGCGTCCTGGCCTGCGCACCCGCCGACGAGCCCCCGCCGGCCGGTCAGGCGGAGTCCGCCAACGGCTACACCGCGGGCGCGCCCGGCATCGGCGACCCCGACTTCCCCGCCGACGGCAACGGCGGCTACGACGTCGCCCACTACGGCCTGGTCGTCGACTACGCCCCCACGACCAAGCGGCTCGAAGGGGTGACCACGATCCAGGCCGCCGCCACTCAAAACCTGTCGAGCTTCAACCTCGACCTGTCGGGGCTCGACGTGCGCGGGATCACCGTGGACGACGCGCCGGCCACGTTCACCCGCAAGGGCGACGAGCTGACCGTGACGCCCCCGGAGCCGGTCGACAAGAACGCCGGGTTCACCGTCAAGGTCACCTACTCCGGCGTGCCCAAACCGGCCAAGGACAGCTCCAACCTGGGCACGTACGGCTTCATCTCGACCGCCGACGGCGCGTTCGTGACCTCCGAGCCCAACGGCTCCAAGACCTGGTTCCCCAACAACGACCACCCCGCCGACAAGGCCACGTTCGACTTCGCGATCACCGTGCCCGCCGGGGTCACCGCCGTGGCCAACGGCGAGCTCACCGGACAGCCTGTGACCGCGGGCGGCAAGACCACCTACCGGTGGAGCGAGCGCCACCCGATGGCCTCCTACCTGGCCACGGCCACGCTCGGCAAGTTCGACCTGCGCCAGGGCAAGACCCCCGGCGGCATCCCGAACTTCGCCGCCACCGACCCCAAGTTCAAGACCTCGCTCGACAAGCTCTACACCGTCTCCGGCGAGGTCACCGACTATTGGGGCACGGTCTTCGGCCCCTACCCGTTCTCCTCGACCGGCGGCGTGGTCGACGACTATTCGGCCGGCTACGCGCTGGAGAACCAGACCAAGCCCATCTACGGCGGCTTCGAGCCCGACGAGAGCATCATCGCGCACGAGCTGGCCCACCAGTGGTTCGGCGACAGCCTGACCATCAGCCGGTGGAAGGACCTCTGGCTCAACGAGGGATTCGCCACCTACGCCGAGTGGCTGTGGTCGGAGCACAAGGGCAAGCAGACCGCCGAGGCCATCTTCAACGACTACCACAAGCGCCCGGCCACCGACCCGATGTGGTCCTACCCGCCGGGCCGGGCCAAGCCCGACGACCTGTTCAACCAGTCGGTCTACACCCGCGGCGGCATGACCCTGCACGCCCTGCGCAAGGCCGTGGGCGACCAGACGTTCTTCCAGCTCCTGAAGGCGTGGACGGCGGGCCACCGCTATGGTCACGTCACCACGGAGAGCTTCATCGACCTCGCGGAGCAGATGTCCGGCAAGGACCTCGGCCCGCTCTTCGACGCCTGGCTCTACCAGCCGCGCCGTCCCGCCTGAGCCGCCAGGAAACGCTTTTCGTCGCTCGGCCCAAGTAGGGGTGTAAGGCGAACGACGAAGGGAGCGAGGCCTGTGCGCCTCAACGAGGACCCCGCGGCCTTTGAGGCCTTCTATCGCCGCCATGTCGATGCCGTCATGCGTTTCGTGGTCCGGCGGGTGAGCGACCCTCACCTCGCCGCCGACCTGACGGCGGACATCTTCCTGGCGGTCCTGGACTCGGCGCACACCTACGTGCCCGGCCGGGGCAGCGAGATCGCGTGGCTGTACGGCGTGGCGCGCAACGTCGTGTCGGCCCAGTATCGGCAGGCGGCCCGGGAGGCGCGGGCGGCCGGCCGCGTCGCGGGGCGGCGGCTGATGGAGGACGACGATCTCGTCAGGATGGAGGAGCGGATCGACGCCGAGCGCGGCGGGCGCGGCGCTCTGGAGGCCATGGCCGGGCTTCCGGAGGGCGAGCGCGCCGTGCTGGAGCTGGTCGCGATCGATCAGCTCTCCGTGGCGGAAGCCGCCACGGCCCTGGGCATCAGGCACGTCACCGCACGGGTCAGGCTGCACCGGGCCAGACGCACCCTCTCGGACATCGCTTCGCCATCGGCTGTGTACGCGGAAGGACAGGCATGAGCACCTTCGAAGAACGCCTTCTCAGTGCACTCAAGGAAGAGCTCACGATGAGGACGGCGGACGATCACATGACGATTTCGACGACGGAACGGCGCGGCTCCAGGCGGCGCATCGCAGGGCTGTCCGCCGCGGTGGCGGGGGTCGCGGCGGCCACTACGGCGGTGGTGCTGATGACCGGCGTGACCAGCAGCCCGGCGTTCGCGGTGACCAAGGGCGCCGACGGGGTGGTCAGCGTGCGGATCAGCGAGTTCAGCGACCCCGAGGGGCTGGCCGCCGAGCTGGCCGGCGCCGGGGTCAAGGCGGTCGTCGACTACCTGCCCGAGGGCCAGACCTGCAAGGGGCCGCGTGGTGAGCGCGGCAGCCAGACCGGGGAGTTCGCGGGGAGCGTCGGGCAGTCGGGCGACGGGATCGCGTTCAAGATCGAGAAGGGTCAGGTGCCTGCGGGTGAGACGCTCGTCCTGGCGGTCTCGCTGAGCAAGGACGGCGCCGACAAGCCGCCGTTCGGGATGGCGCTGCAGGTGGTCAAGGGCGCTGTCGCGGACTGCGAGCCGGTCGCGATGCCGGGGCCGGGCGTCGGCCCCGACGGTGCGACCAACTCCACGGAGGACGGCTCGGGCCTGCGGTCCAAGACGGACGACGGGCAGGGGCCGAGCCTGGACCAGAAGACCGAGTAACCCTCCGCTGGGCCGGCCTGTGACGATCACGGGCCCGCCCCCCACAGGCCCGGCGGCCCTCCCGAGCAGACGGGGCCGCCGGGCCTTTCTCCCTGCCTCGCCCGTGCCAAGCGCCCTTTACCCTGATCCCCTCAGCGCCCTTGTCCCGCTGCTCTCAGCGCCCTTGGGAGGCCCGCGGGCTGGGCGTGTCAGGTGTGTGCGGCGGGTGCGTCCCAGTAGCGCTCTCCTGCCAGGAGCAGCGCGGCCGCGCCGACCAGTCCGGCCTCCTGCCCCAGGGCGGCGGGCCTGACCGTGACGCGGCGGGCGAACTCCATCCTGGCGTGCTCCCGCAGGGCCTCCTCCAGCGGGCCGAACAAGGGCTCGCCCGCCTGCGACAGCCCGCCGCCGATCGTGACCAGCTCCAGGTCGCACAGGTGGGTGGCCGAGGCGATGGCGATGCCGAGCGCCCGCCCCGCCCTGCGCATCGCGCGCAGCGCGACGGGGTCGCCGGCCCGCGCGTCCGCCGCCAGCCCCCGTGCCGTGACCTCCCGATCCTCCCGGAACGCATCCTTCCGGTACGCATCCTCCCGGTACGCGTCTCCCCGGAATGTGCCCTCCCGGTACGCATCCCCTCGGAACGTGCCCTTCCGGTACGCGTCCTCACGGAACACGCCCTCCCGGAACGTGCCCTCCGGAGGCCCTTTCGCGCTCGGGATCCAGCCCTGCGCCAGTGCCCAGGCGGTCAGCGCTGGGCCGCGCGCGACCGCCTCCAGGCAGCCACGGCCGCCGCAGCCGCAGCGCGGCCCGTCCTCCGGCTCCACCACCACGTGCCCGATGTGCCCCGCGTTGCCGGTCCCGCCGTGGACCAGGCGCCCGTTCAGGATCAGCCCGCCGCCCACACCCGTGGACACCACCATGCCCAGCATGGCGGCGCTCCCCCGGCCGGCGCCCTTCCAGTGCTCGGCCACGGCCAGGCAGACGGCGTCGTTGTGGAGGCGTACCGATAACCCGGGAAGCGCCCGGCCAGGCGCGCGCGCAGGGGGAAGCCGCGCCAGCCGGGGATGTTCAGCGGCGAGACCTCGCCGGCGGGCCAGGTCATGGGCCCGCCGCAGCCCACGCCCACGCCCTCCGCGCCGCCGGACAGCGGCTCGATGAGGTCCGCCAGCGTTGCCCACAGAGCGGCGGCATCGGCGTCGCGCGGCGTGGCGGCCAGCCGGGAGGCCGCCACCGTGCCGTCACGTGCGACCAGGCCGGCGGCCATCTTCGTGCCGCCGACGTCGATCGCGAGGATCACGAGCGATCCACCGTGCCAGGCAGGATCACGGGCCGCCCGCGGCGCTGGAGAACACCAGGACGGACGCCGTGAAACCGTGCACGTGGTTGTGGCCCGCCACGGGACCGACCTCGCCGGCCGCGAAGAACCCCGCCACGCCGATCGGCCCCAGCGTGTCGCGCAGGGCGACCGGGTCGTGGTCGGCGGTGCCGAACATGGCCGAGCCCCGCCCGTTGCAGGAGAACAGCAGCGCGCCGTCCACCTTGCCGAGCTCCTCCCGGTGGGCGTCGAGCAGGTCGTACAGGTCCTCGTCCGCGGTGGCCGCGTCGCGCACCTGGAAGCGCACGGTCCTGCCGATCTCCACGATGTCCCCGATGGCGACGGCCTCGCGTTCGGGGTCGATGCCGATCACTCCCCTGATGAGGAAGTCGCCGCGTTCGTGGCGCTCGGCGTACTCGTCCATGGCCAGGCCGATCTGCAGCCCGGACGCGACCAGCTCGCGGTCGTCCTCGTCCAGCTCGCTGACGATGTCCTCCAGCCTGGCCAGCGCCGGCTGGCCGGCCAGCTCCAGCAGCAGGTTCTCCTCCGACGCCGTGACGACCATGCTGGGACCGATCGGGCGGCAGCCCTGGCTGACCACGGTGCTGACCCGCACCGGGCCGCTGAGCAGGACGCCGATCGCGCCCTCGGTGTAGATCTCGCCGTCGGCGAAGAGCCGTACGGACCCCCGTCCTTGCAGCCCGTTGGCCAGCCCGCCGACCAGCGGCAGGTCGCCGAGCACATCGACCGAGCGCTCGACGAAGGCGTCGGTCGGGAACGTGTACGGATCGGCCAGCAGGATCGCCACGTGGTCGTCCCCGTTGCGCTCGGGCAGCCCGACCACCACGAACCTGTCCTCCGCCGTCAGCGTCTCCAGCGCGAACGTCGTCAGCCGCGCCCCCTCCAGAGTCGCCGCCCACGCGCTCACCGCGGGCGTCAGCTCAACCCCCTGTCCATCACCGATAACCCCGGTGGCGCTGCATCCGATCACGTGCGCCTCGGGTGCGAGCTTCATCGCGGCCTGGCCGGCCCGTGCGACGTCCTCGGGGTCGTCGCCGCAGATGAAGAAGCAGACCAGGTCGGCTTGGCCGCTGAGCCTCGACAGTGCCTGACCGACGGCTGTCTCCGCGGCCTCCACCAGGTCGGAACCCACGGCGAGGCCGTCGGCGAAGCGGCTTGTCATCAAGGCCACGCGTCTCGCCTCCCTCGACATGTCCAAGTTCCCTAGGCCCGATTCTCCCCACTAAAAGGACAAGCACGCACACGAACCGTCACGCAATAGTCAAGATCCGAAATCTCCGCCAGATGCGAAACTCTCTGCCGCATTCCTCGCGGGGGACGTAGTCTCGATCCCGTGCATCAGCCACGTAATCTCCGGGAGTTGCGAGAGAGCGGCCACGTTCATCGCACCGTCAAAGCCGAGGTCCGGGAAAACCTGCTGGCCAAGCTGCGGGCGGGTGAGCCCCGCTTCCCAGGCATCGTGGGCTTCGACGACTCCGTTCTGCCGCATCTGGAGCGGGCCCTTCTGGCCGGGCATGACCTCGTTCTCCTGGGCGAGCGCGGCCAGGGCAAGACCCGGCTCATCCGCACCGTCACCGGCCTGCTCGACGAATGGACGCCGATCGTCGAGGGCTGCGAGATCAACGACCATCCGTACGCGCCGGTCTGCACGCGCTGCCTGGCGCTGGCCCGCGAGCAGGGTGACGAGCTGCCCGTCGCGTGGAAGCACCGCGACGAGCGCTACGGCGAGAAGCTCGCCACGCCCGACACCTCCGTGGGCGACCTGATCGGCGACGTCGACCCGATCAAGATCGCGGAGGGGCGCACGCTGGGCGACCCCGAAACGGTCCACTACGGCCTGGTCCCGCGCACCAACCGCGGTGTCTTCTCCGTCAACGAGCTGCCCGACCTGGCCGAGCGCATCCAGGTCTCGCTGCTCAACGTCCTGGAGGAGCGCGACATCCAGGTCCGCGGCTACAACCTGCGCCTGCCGCTCGACATCCTGCTCATCGCCAGCGCCAACCCCGAGGACTACACCAACAGGGGCCGGATCATCACGCCGCTGAAAGACCGGTTCGGCGCCGAGATCCGCACCCACTACCCGCTCACGGTCGAGGACGAGCTCACGCTCATCCGCCAGGAGTCCATGCCGGACATCGGGGCCGACATCCCCGAGCACCTGCTCGAAGTGATCGCCAGGTTCACCCGGCTCGTCCGCGAGTCCACCGCCGTGGACGCCCGTTCCGGCGTGTCGGCGCGCTTCTCGATCGCCGCGGCCGAGACCGCGTCGGCCTCCGCGGTGCGCAGGGCGGCCATCACGGGCGAGGAGCAGGCCGTCGCGCGCGTGGTCGACCTGGCCAGCGTGGTCCACAGCCTGCGGGGCAAGGTGGAGTTCGAGGTCAGCGAGGAGGGCAGGGAGACCGAGATCCTGGCCCATCTGCTGCGCAGGGCGACGGCGGAGACGTTCAGGAGCCGGTTGGGCGGGATGGATCTGTCGCCGGTGACCGACAAGTTCGCCGAGGGGAACCAGGTGGAGTCCGGCGAGCTGATCCCCGCAGGGGAGCTGCTGCACCGGATCGGCCCCGTCACGGGCCTGGCCAAGGTGATGTCGCGGCTCGGCATGGGCGCGGGCGAGGAGTCTCCGGGGCACGCCGCGGCGGCGCTGGAGTTCGCGCTCGAAGGGCTTTACCTGATGCGGCGGCTGTCCAAGGAAGACCTTGACGGCGTAACCGTTTATCGCACGTGAACATCCTGGCGGTCTCCCGCGTCATAGTGGTAGCTGATCACGCTGTCGGGGGAGACCGCTCATGCTTGTCCGTGCCACTGCCGCCGCCACTGGTGCCGTCACTGTCGCCGCCGCTCTCGCCGTGGGCGGCCTCGCCGTAGCCGCCGCGCCCGTGTCCGCCGCCAAGGTCGTGTACGGGTACGCCTGGGCCGACGGCGCGGGCCATCTGCGGATCGTGCCGAAATCGTCGGCCCGGGTCACCAGGCGGGGCCACGTCTTCTACAAGCTCGCGTCCCTGGCGGGAGCCAGGGAAGTGCGGCTCGACTACCGAGGCGCGGCCTACCGCCGGGTCACCGTGGACTGCGCGCTGAAGGAGACCGAGGGCCAGGTCGCGGCCGATGCCAAGGGCCTGGGACGGACACCGTGCGAGCCGGCCGACCTGACCGACTCCCTGGGGCGCGGGGTCGTTCCCGCGCGCGTCGAGTACCGGGGCGGGGCGGCGGTCAAGGTCAGCGAGCTCCTGGTGGCCGACTGGCCGGACCCGCGCTCGGCTCGCGGCACGATCAAGCGGATCAACGACACGACCGTGCTGTTCGTCACCGGCGGCAAGAAGATCAAGCTGGGCTATACGTACAGCACGAGCTTCCACCGCACCACGGCGCGGTGCCAGGACGGGTGGCTGGCGGGCAAGCCGGTCAACGCGGACAAGGACGGGCTCGGCAAGAAGCACTGCGTCTGGACCGACCTCACCAAGGCGCTCAGGGCGACGCGGCACCCGGTGCTGGTGAAGGTGGACTACACGCCGGGGGTCGACGCCCTGAACGAGGTGTGGGAAGTCTTCGGGGACGCGTAAGACACCCGCGGGACGCCTTCCGGGACGCATAAACGGACGGATCGGGTTAGCGTGGGTTCGTGATGGCCTTCCGCTATGGCGAGTACCACGACGGCCCCGACCCCCTTGCCCCGCCCTATGACGTCCGGGCGGCTCTCGACGAGATGGGCGACGCGATCCTCTCGGGCTCGACGCCGGTGCATGCCCTGCGCGACCTGCTCAAGCGCGGCCTGCCCGGCACGCAGGACCGGCGCGGCCTCGACGACATGCTGAGAGAGGTCCGCCGCCGTCGCCGCGACCTCCGCGAGCGCGGGCGGCTGGACGGCACGCTGGAGAAGGCGCGGGCGCTGCTGGACAAGGCGATCGGGCAGGAGCGGGCCGAGCTATTCCCCGACCCGTCCGACGACGCGCGGCTGAGGGAGTCCGAGCTCGACGGGCTGCCCGAGGACACGGCCAGCGCGATCCAGGAGCTGAGCACCTACGAGTGGCGCTCTGAGGCAGCCCGCCGGACGTTCCAGGAGCTGCGCGACCTGCTCCGGCGCGAGGTCCTGGACAGCCAGTTCAGGGGCCTGCGGGACGCGCTGGCGAACCCCGACCCCGAGGCCATGGAACGCGTCCGCCAGATGATGTCGGATCTGAACGACATGCTGGACAAGGACACCCGCGGCGAGCACACCCAAGAAGACTTTGACGCCTTTATGGCGAAATATGGGGATCTGTTTCCCGAGAAGCCCCGCAACCTCGACGAGCTCGTCGACATCCTGGCCCGCCGCGCCGCCGCCACCCAGCGCATGCTGGCCTCGATGACGCCGCGCCAGCGCGAGGAGCTGAACAACCTCATCAACCAGACCCTCGACCAGGCCGGGCTCTCCGACCAGATGCGCCGGCTCGGCGAGTCCCTCTACTCCCGCCGCCCCGACCTGGCCTGGAACGCCCCCGAGCGCCTGACCGGCGAGGAGCCCCTGGCGATGGGCGACGCGGTCACCGCGCTGGAGGAGCTGGCCGACCTCACGCAGCTCGAAACCGCCCTGCGCCAGGACTACCCGGGCGCGCGGCTCGACGACATCGACGAAGCCTCCGTACGCCGTGCGCTCGGCCGCTCGGCGGTCGACGACCTGGAGGCGCTCAAGCGGATCGAACGCGAGCTGGAGGAGCAGGGCTACCTCCTGCGCCGCCGCGGCAAGCTGGAGCTGACCCCCAAGGCGGTCCGCCGGTTGGGCGAGACGGCGCTGCGGCGCGTGTTCTCCTCGCTCGACGCGGGCCGGCGCGGCGACCACGACCAGCGCGACGCGGGCTCGGCGGGCGAGCTCACGGGCTCCTCACGACCGTGGCGCTTCGGTGACGAGCAGCCGATCGACGTGGTCCGTACCCTGGTCAACGGCGTGCGCAGCGGCGGGATCAGCCCGGCGGGCACCCTCCAGGCCGACCGGGAGTCCGGTGCGCGGGGCCGGGTCGGGGTGCGGCTCTCGGTGGACGACTTCGAAGTGGCCGAGACCGAGCGGCGCAGCGCGGCGGCCGTCTGCCTGCTGGTGGACTTGTCGTACTCGATGGCGCTGCGCGGCACGTGGGCCGCCGCCAAGCAGACCGCGCTGGCGCTGCAGGCCCTGGTCGCGTCCAAGTTCCCGCAGGACGCGGTGCAGATCATCGGCTTCTCCAACTACGCCAGGGTCCTGCAGCCGGACGAGCTGGCGGGCCTCGACTGGGACATGGTCCAGGGCACGAACCTGCACCACGCGCTCCTCATCGCCGGCCGCCACCTCGACCGCCACCCCGACTTCGAGCCGGTGGTGCTCGTGGTCACGGACGGCGAGCCGACCGCGCACCTCATGCGCAACGGCCGGTCGGCGTTCGAGTGGCCGCCGTCGCACGAGACGCTGGAGCTCACCCTGGCCGAGGTGGACAAGATGACCAGGCGCCGGGCGACGATCAACATCTTCATGCTGGCGGCGGACGACCGGCTGAAGGAGTTCGTGGACGAGGTGGCCCGCAGGAACGGCGGCCGCGTCTTCTCCCCCAGCGCGGAACGCCTGGGCGAGTACGTGGTCAGCGACTTCCTGCGCCTGCGCCGCGCCCGCTGACGGCACCCCCGGCACCGCCGAAACTTGTCGGTGCCGGGTGGCAGACTCACTCGGCATGAGCGAGGACGTGCGGTTGCGTGACGTGGTGGAGGCCGACCTGGAGGTGTTCCTGGCGCAGGAGCACGATCCGGAGGCGGTCAGGAGATCGCGGTTCCCGGCGCGGGAGCGGGAGGCGTTCATCCGCCACTGGACCACGAAGATCCTCGGCGACCCGGCCGTCCACGTGCAGGCGGTCCTCGTCGAGGGGGAGCTGGCCGGCAATCTCGTGGCCTGGTGGGAGGGCGAGCAGCGCTTCATCGGCTACTGGTTCGGCCGGGAGTTCTGGGGGCGCGGCATCGGCACCCAGGCCATGACGCTCTTCCTGCGCAAGGAGCAGGCCAGGCCGCTGCACGCCGACCCCTTCCATGCGAACACCGCCTCGGTCCGGCTCCTGGAGAAACACGGCTTCCAGCGCAAGGGGACGATCAAGCATGGCGAGGACGAGCACATCCTGCTCATCCTCGACACCCCGCCGACGGAGTAACGCCCGGCCCTGGAGAGGCCTCAGGCGTCGATCAGGCGCGAGTAGAAGTCGAGGGCGACGTCGAAGCCGTCGCGGCAGTTGCGGTGGGAGCGGTAGCAGGGCCGCCAGGCGGAGCTGGCTCCGATCCCGGCCCTGGCGTCGGTCAGCGCCGGGGGCACCCGCTCGGGCTTGGGCAGCAGCCCGTGCCCGAGATAGCGGACCCCGTCGAGCTCGGTGTGCGCGCCGCGACCGCCCGAGACGAAGCTGCCCAGGCGCCAGCCGCTCTCCTCGTCCCACACGAGCGCGCTCCCGTCCGCCAGCTTGAGCGTGGCGTCACGCGGATCGCAAGGGCCTTCCCACCAGTCCGCGACCTCGGATCCGAGCATGTCGATGACCCGCTGCAGATAGCTGACCGGCTGCTGCAGCCACTCATCGGTGTACGGCTCGACGTGCCTGATGGCCACGGACGGCACCTCCTTGTGCCCAAAGGGTAAGGGAAAAGCGACGGTGCCCAACCATACCCGCAGCGAACTTATTCCGTTGCACAAGCGTCTAGTCATTACGGACGATATTTACGTCCTACACGGGGAAGGAGGGGTTCCCATGATTGCCATGGTTCTCCTCATCGTCCTGATGGCCGTCGCGGTGGCGGCCACAGAGCTGTGCATGCGTTGCGCCGAAACGAGCAAAGAGAGTGTCGAGTCCCCCAGCGAGATCACTGCCGACTAGTCTCTCCGGCATGTCGTCCCTGTTTCTCTGGCTGCACATCGGATTCGCGATCTTCACGATCGGACCGGTCACCGCTGCGACGATGGCCGCGCCGCGCGCCATCCGTACCAAGAACGTGCCCGCACTGCAGAACATCCAGCGTATGACCAAGGTCTACAGCATCGGGACGCTGGGGGTGCTGGTGTTCGGGCTGGCGCTCGGCGCGGTGCTGGGCAACGGACTGCTCGGCAAGTGGTACATGACGGCCTCGATGACCCTGTTCATCGTGGCCGCCGTGCTTCTCGTGATCATTGACCGCGACCTGCGCACCGCCGTCCGGGTGCTCTCCAGCGAGGGCACGGACGACGACGCGAAGGTCCAGAACGGCCGGATCGCCGCGATCAGCGGGCTGCTCACCGTGATCTGGCTGGTGATCCTCTTCCTGATGGTGGTCCCGGGCTCGTGAGCCCTTCGGGGTCCTAGCCGAGCGCCTGCGTGAGGTCGGCGAGCAGGTCGTCGATCGTCTCGATGCCGACCGACAGCCGCACCAGGTCGTCCGGCACCTGCAGCGGCGAGCCCGCCGCCGAGGCGTGCGTCATCCTGCCCGGGTGCTCGATGAGCGACTCGACACCGCCCAGCGACTCCCCCAGCGTGAACAGCTTGGCCCTGTTGCACACCGCCACGGCCTCGGCCTCGCCGCCCCCGACGCGGAACGACACCATGCCCCCGAACCGCTTCATCTGCTTGGCCGCCACCTCGTGCCCCGGGTGTTCTGACAGCCCCGGGTAGAGCACCTCCCGCACGCGCGGGTGCGCGAGCAGCAGGTCCACGACCCGCTCGGCGTTGTCGCAGTGGCGGTCCATGCGCACGCCCAGGGTCTTGAGCCCGCGCAGCGTCAGCCAGGCGTCGAACGGCCCGGCCACCGCGCCGATCGCGTTCTGGTGGTAGGCGAGCTCCTCGCCGAGCGCTCTGTCGCCCGCGATCAGCGCCCCGCCGACCACGTCCGAGTGCCCGCCCACGTATTTGGTGGTCGAGTGCACGACGACGTCCGCGCCGAGGGAGAGCGGCTGCTGCAGGTAGGGGGACGCGAACGTGTTGTCGACCACCAGCAGCGCACCGTTGTCGTGGGCGAGCTGGCCCAGCGCGGCGATGTCGGCGATGCCGAGCAGCGGGTTGGTGGGCGTCTCGACCCAGACCACCTTGGTCTTCTGCGTCATGGCCGCGGCCACGGCGTCGAGGTCGTGCAGCGGGACCGGGTCGTAGTGCAGGTCCCAGCGCTCGTTCACCTTGGCGAACAGGCGGTAGGTGCCGCCGTAGGCGTCGTTCGGGATGATGACGTGGTCCTGCGGCTTGCACACCGCGCGCAGGAGAGTGTCCTCGGCGGCCAGCCCCGAGGCGAACGCCAGCCCGCGCGCGCCGCCCTCCACCGCGGCCAGCGCCTCTTCGAGCGCGGTTCTGGTGGGGTTGGCCGAGCGGCTGTACTCATATCCGGAACGCAGCCCGCCCACGCCGTCCTGCTTGTACGTCGACGTCGCGTAGATCGGCGGCACGACCGCACCCGTCAGCGGGTCGGGCTCCTGACCTGCGTGGATGGCCAGAGTCTCAAAACCGTTGCTCATACAGGCCACGTTAACGGAAGACGGCCCGCGATCCGGTCCCCACCGGATCACGGGCCGCCGACGGGCGCCGTCCCCCAACGACCCCCGTAAGGCTCACGCGCCCTGCACGCGCGAGCCCAGCCAATGAAGCTCAGTCCTCAAGCCGCCTGGGACTCGTGGCCGGCAGTGTCCGAGCGGGGCGAGAGGCGTACGACGTCCGCCTTGACGAACCTGCCGCTGCTCCCCTCCGCGTCCTCCCCGTTGATGCGGGAGAGCAGCACGGGGTCGGCGAGCGCGAGCAGCACTCCCACGACCAGCCCCACACCCAGCAGCGCGAACCCGATGGCCATCATTTTCCGGTCCCCTTCCGACATGTCCCAGCATCCGTCACGCGGGCCCGCCGCCGCCTCCGCTGAACGACTGGTCTCCCGCGAACCGTCTCGGCCGAACGGTGGATACGACTTGTCCGACTTCCGGCTTAGGCTCGGGACCGTGCGGGAGTCCAAGCGCGTCGTCTACTGGATCCGCCGGCTGAGCGAGATCGCGATGGTCGGCTGGCTGGGCCTGTGCTTGATGATCGACTTCGGGGTCGCCCTCTCCATCGGGGGATTCCAGTGGCTCGTGCCCTTTTGCGGCGCAGGGGGCATCGCGGCCGTGCTGCTGCGGCGCAAGCACCGGATCGAGAGCTTCAGCGTCATGCTGGCCCTGTCGTTCGGGATCTCGCTGGTCGTCGGCGGCACCGGGTTCGAGGGTGCGCCCGGCATGGCGGAGACCGGCTCGCTGCTCGTCCTGCTCATCGGCGTGCTGCGGCACGTGGAGCCGGTACGCCGGGCGGCGGCGCTCGCGTGCGCGGGCCTGATCGTGCTCATGTCGGAGTCCATCGGGCGCGACTACCAGAACTCGGGGCTGGCGTTCTCGTTCCTGCTGTTCGCGGGCTGGTCCATGGCCGCGGGCGCCGGCGGCTACCTGCGCTTCCAGCAGGAGCGCAGGACGGAGGCGGTGCACTCGGTACGGCGGGCCGAACGGCTGGAGCTGGCCAGGGAGCTGCACGACCTGGTCGCCCACTACATCACGGGCATCGTGGTCCAGGCCCAGGCGGCGCGGACGGTCGCGGAGACCAAGCCGGACGCGGTCGCGCCCGCGCTCGACGCGATCGCCGCGGCCGGGTCCGAGGCGCTGACCTCGATGCGGCGCATGGTCACGGTGTTGCGCACCGAGGACGACGCCGCCCGCAAGCCCGGCACCACGCTGGCCGACCTGCGGATGCTGACCGAGAGGTTCTCCGCCGACGGGCCGAAGGTGGCGTTCGAGATCGGGCAGGGGCTGGACGACCGGACCCTGGCGCCCGAGGTGATGACCACGCTGCACCGGGTGCTGCAGGAGTCGCTGACGAACGTGCGCAAGCACGCCTCCCGCACCGCCTGGGTGGAGGCCGACCTGCGCCGCCACGAGCGGTCGGTGCACCTGCGGGTGCGCAACTTCGGGGCGAGCTCAGATCCGCGGGTCTCCCGGCTGGGTGGCGGGTTCGGGCTGGTCGGGATGGCCGAGCGGGTGGAGGCGCTGGGCGGCAGGCTCTACGCGGGCCCGTCCCCCGAGGGCGCCTGGGAAGTGGTCGCCGAGTTCCCGCTGTCCTGAGCGGATGGCGCGCTCGAACGCCTCGTCGCCCAGCGCGGCGCGCAACCTGAGCGTGATGCGGTCCACGTCGATCCGCTCCGCGGAAGGCAGCGGCGCCCCGACGGCCTCCCTGACGGCACCGGCCGCGCCGATCAACTCAGCGGCCCGCACGGCCTGATCGCCCAACAGGCCGACCCGCACAGCTTGATCACCCGACGGAAGCGACCATTCATCCTGTACGCCCTGATCGCTCGGCGGGAGCGACAGGGCGCCGGCCAGCCCTTCGAGCGACAGCGCGATCGCGCGGGGGTCGCCGGTCGCCTGTGCGGCCTCGTACCCCTCACGCTGCCTGGCCAGCGCCGTGTCCGCAGCGCCGCGCTGCTCGGCCACGAACCCCAGCTCGGCCATGATGAACGCGATCCCGGGCGTCCCCCGCACCTGCCGCAGCCAGTCCAGGACCGGCAGCAGGTACGTCTCCGCCTCCGCAAGGCGGCCCCGCCGGCGGGCGCTCATGGCCAGGCCGAGCACGGCGTTCTCCTCGGCGGGCTTGTACGACTGCTCGACCGCCAGCCGCCTGGCCCGCTCGTGATAGTCGTCGGCCCGCTCGTAGTCGCCCGCCAGCAACGCGATCCGCCCCAGCCCGGCCAGCTTGAACGACACCTCGAAACCCAGCTCCTCCGCCAGCCGCAACGCCTCCTCGCGCAGGCGGGCGGCCTTCGGGTGGTCGCCACGGATCTCGGCCGCCCGGTCGAGCACGTCCATGGCCTCGATCTGACCCCATTCGTCCCCCAGCTCCCTGAACAGCGCCAGGCCGCGCTCCCCGTCGCGCTCCATCGCCGCCAGGTCGCCACGGCCGACGGCGAGCTTGGCGCGCAGGCACAGGGCCGCCGCGACGCCCCACCGGTCGCCCAGCTCCTCGAACGCCGCCAGCGCCCGGCCCGCCGCCGCCTCGTGCGCCCGCCGGTCGCCGTAGGCCCAGCGGACATGGCTCAGGAACCAGTCGGCCAGTGCGACACCGGCCCGATCGAGGCCGGCATGCCGCACGGGCGGCGCCGGCTCCCCGATCAGCAACTCGACCCCCGCCAGCCAAACCGACGCCAACGCCGCGCCTTCCTCCCGCGAGCCACTGCCTGCCGAAGCCGCCACCCCTTGTCCAAGCGGGTCATGGCCTGCCGGAGCCGCCATCCCCACCCCGCCTGCCGGAGCCGCCGCGCCCTCCCCAAGCGGGCCACGGCCTCCCAGGGCCGTCGCGGACGCCTCATGCCGGTCGTGGCCCGCCAGGGCGGCCGTGAGCCATCTGCGGGCCTCACGGAGCCTGCCGCGCAGCACCCAGTACCACGCGAGGGCGTTGACCAGGCGCAGCGCGTACGGTCCCGCGAGGGCGAGCCGCAGGTTGGCGCTCTCGGCGTCGAGCCGGGCGAGCCACTCCCGCTGCCCCGCCCCCTTGAGGTCGGCGCGTTCAGCCACGCCGGTGTAGTGGCGCGCGTGCCGCTCCCTGATCCGCGCCTCCTCGCCCGCTTCGCGCAACCGCTCCACGCAGTACGCCGCCACGGACTCCAGCAGCCGATAGCGCGGCCCGTCCGCGACCACGACCAGCGACCGGTCCACCAGCCTGGCCAGCGTGTCGGCCACGTCCACGCCCGGCTCGGCGCAGACCTCCTCCGCCGCCTCCAGCGTGCAGCCGTCGGCGTGCACCGCCAGCCGCCGCAGGACCACCCGCTCGTCGCCGGTCAGCAGCTCCCAGCTCCAGTCGATCACCGCCCTGAGCGTGCGCTGCCTGGCGGGCGCGTCCCGCATGCCGGCGCTGAGCAGCCTGAACCGGTCGTCCAGGCGGTCCGCGAGCTCCCGCACCCCGAACGCTCGTACACGCGTGGCGGCCAGCTCCAGGGCCAGCGGGAGGCCGTCCAGCCGCCGGCAGATGGTGGCCACGGACTCGTCGGGCGGGACGTTCGCGCGCAAGGTGAACAGCCGGACGGCCGCGGGCTCGGGCAGCGGCGGCACCACCCGGACGCGCTCGCCCGTCACTCCCAGCGGCTCCCTGCTGGTGGCCAGCACGCGCAGACCCGGCGCGGCCCGCAACAGCGCGGCGACCAGCTCGGCCGCCTGGTCCACCAGGTGCTCGCAGTTGTCGAGCACCAGCAGCAGCCGCTTGGCCGCCAGCGCGCGACCCAGCCGGGCCACCAGCGGAGCGGCGGCGTCGTCCCGCAACCCCAGCACGGCCGCGACCGCCTCCGCCACATCCTCCGCCCCCGCCAGCTCCACCAGCCGCACCTCGCCGGCCAGAGCGGGCGTCCCCTGCGACACCGGCTCACGCTCCGCGGCCGGGGCGGGCGTCCCCTGCGCCGCCAGCACACGCTCCGCGGGCAGAACGGACGTTCCGTGCGACGTCGGCTCGCGGGCGGCGGCCTGGGCGGGCGTTCCCTGCGGCGCCAGCTCGCGGGCGGCGGCCAGGGCGAGGGTGGTCTTGCCGACGCCGCCAGGCCCGGTCAGCGTCACCAGGCGGGACGCGGCCAGCGCCGCCCGTACCTCCGCCAGCTCCCCCTCCCGCCCGATCAGGTCGGTCAGCGGCGCAGGCAGGTGCGTGGCAGGCGCCACCGCGGGAGCGGCCAGCCCGGCGTCCTGGCGCAGGATGGCCTGGTGCAGCCCGGCCAGCTCGGGAGCGGGATCCAGCCCCAGCTCCGCCCCCAGCCGCCCCCGCAGCGCCCCGTAGGCGGCCAGGGCCTCGGTCTGGCGCCCGGCCCGGTAGAGCGCCTTCATGTGGGCCGCGACCAGCCGTTCGCGCAACGGGTGCGACGACACCAGGTCCGAGAGGTCCACGTGCTCGCCCAGCTCAAGGCGTACCTCTGCCTGCTCTTCCAGCGCCGTGAGCCGCAGCTCGTCCAGGCGCGTGGCCGCGGCGCGGGCGAAGCCGGCGTCGGCGAAATCGGCGTACGCGGGCCCGCGCCACAACGCGAGCGCCTGGTCGAGCTCGCCCGCCCGCACGCGCGGGTCGGCGGAGCGGCGTCCGACGAGAGCGCGGAAGCGGGCGGCGTCGGAGTCGTGGGCGGCCAGCCGGTAGCCGGACGGGCCGTGCACGATCATCGCGGGGTCACCGAGCGAGCGGCGCAGCTGGGACACGCGGGCCTGGAGGGTGCCGGACGGGTTGCGGGTCGGCCGCGCGCCCCACACGTCGTCGATCAGCCGGTCCGCCGAGACCGGGCCGCCGTCGTGCGCCAGCAGGTCGGCCAGGAGCGCGCGCACCTTCGACTCGGCCACCCGTACGGGCAGCCCGTCGTCAGACCAGACCTCCAGCGGCCCCAGCACCCCGAAACGCACCACACCATCATCCAACCCGTAGCGAGCCGGAAGGATTTCCGTAGCGGCGTGCCCGAGTGTGGGCCGCATGAGTCGAGTGACAGTTGCGGGATTGGGCCCGATGGGGTCGAAGATGGCCGAGACGTTCCTGGCCGCGGGCCACGAGGTGTCGGTGTGGAACCGTACGGCGAGCAAGGCGGACCCGCTGATCGCCCAGGGCGCCAGGCGGGCGGCGACGGCGGCCGACGGCGAGTTGCTGGTGGTCAGCCAGATCAGCTACCAGGCGATGTACGACAGCCTCGGCGACGCCCGGCTGGACGGGAAGACCGTGGTGAACCTCAGCAGCGGCACCCCCGACGAGCTGCGCGCCGCGGGACGGTGGGTGGCCGAGCGCGGCGGGACGCTGATCACGGCGGGGATCATGGTCCCGCCGCCGGGGATCGGGCAGCCGGGGGCGTACACGTTCTACAGCGGGCCGAAGGACGCGCTCGACCGGCACGCCGGCACGCTGGAGGCGCTGAGCGAGCTCACGTACGTGGGCGCGGACCAGGGCCTGGCGATGATGTTCTACCAGGCTCAGCTCCTGATGTTCTGGAGCAGCCTGACCAGTCACATGCACGCCATGGCGCTGCTGCGCACGGCGGGCGTGCGGCCGGAGGAGTACCTGCCGTTCGCGCAGACGCTGTTCAGCCAGCTGGGCGGCGACGGCCCGATGGGTTACGCGAAGATCCTGACCGAGGAGTTCGCGGCCGGGGTGTATCCGGGCGAGCTGAACTCCCTGCACATGCAGGCCGTCGGCCTCGGCCACGCGGTGGACGCGCTGGCCGAGGCCGGGGTGGAGACCACGGTGCCGAACGCCTTGAAGCACCTCTTCGAGCGCGCGGTCGCGGAAGGGCGCGGCGGCGAAGGGCTCGGCACCGTGATCGAGTCGATCAGGAAGCCCTGACCGGGACCCCTAGTGGTTGGCCAGGAAGGCGAGCAGGTCCTGCCGGGTGATCAGCCCGGCGGGCTTGCCGTCTTCGAGCACGACAGCCGCATCAGCCTTTTCCAGCGCTTCGACCGCACGCGCCACAGGTTCACCACTGCCGATCGTGGGTAGCGGCGCGGACATATGATCAGCGATCGGGTCGTCGGAGGAGAGTCTGCCGTGGTAGAGGGCTTCGAGGAGGTCGCGCTCGACGATGGAGCCGACCACCTCGGCGGCCATGACCGGCGGCTCCTCCTTCATGACAGGAAGCTGCGACACCGAGTATTCGCGCATGATCGCGATGGCCGTGCTGACCGACTCGTGCGGATGCGCGTGCACGAACTCCGGCATCCCCGGCCCCTTGCGCGACAGCACGTCGCTGACCAGCCCCTCGTCGGAGGTCGTGGTCAGGAACCCGTAGTCGGCCATCCAGTCGTCGTTGAAGATCTTCGACAGGTAGCCGCGGCCTCCGTCGGGCAGCAGCACGACCACCACGTCGTCGGGCCCGGCCTTGGCCGCCACCTGAAGCGCCGCCACGACGGCCATCCCGCAGGAGCCGCCGACCAGCAGCCCTTCCTCGCGGGCGAGGCGGCGGGTCATGTTGAAGGAGTCCTTGTCGGACACGGCGATGATCTCGTCGCAGATGTCGGTGTCGTACGTGGCCGGCCAGATGTCCTCGCCGACCCCCTCGACCAGGTAGGGGCGGCCGGAACCGCCGGAGTAGACCGAGCCTTCCGGGTCAGCGCCGATGATCTTCACTTGGCCGCCGGAGACCTCCTTGAGATAGCGGCCCGTGCCGCTGATCGTGCCCCCGGTGCCGATGCCCGCGACGAAGTGGGTGATCCTGCCCTCGGTCTGCTCCCACAGCTCGGGACCCGTCGAGTGGTAGTGGGAGTCGGGGTTGTTGACGTTGGAGTACTGGTCGGGCTTCCAGGCGTTCGGCACCTCGCGGGCCAGCCGGTCGGAGACCGAGTAGTAGGAGTCCGGGTGCTCGGGCGAGACGGCGGTCGGGCACACCACGACCTCGGCGCCGTACGCGCGGAGCACCGCGATCTTGTCCTGGGCCACCTTGTCGGGGACCACGAACAGGCACCGGTAGCCCCTCTGCTGCGCCACGATGGCCAGGCCCACCCCCGTGTTGCCGGACGTCGGCTCCACGATGACGCCGCCCGGACGCAACGCGCCCGACTTCTCCGCGGCCTCGATCATCCGTACAGCGATGCGGTCTTTGACCGAGCCGCCCGGATTGAAGTATTCGACCTTGGCAAGCACCTGTGCGGGCACGCCCGCGGAGACTTTGTGCAGCCGGACGACTGGGGTGTTCCCCATGAGGTCGACCAGGGAATCGTAAACGCGCACCGAGGTGTTCACCTTCTTTGCCGAAGCTTGATCAGCTTGCTGGTGGCCGAGATCCAGTGGGGGTGGCAGGCCCTCGGCTAGTTTTCAAGCAAACGCTACCGCCGAGTTCGACCAGGGAGGGCACCTACGTGGTCTGGGCAGCTGGCATGGCGCGCGCGGCACGCAAGATCGCTACCGCGGCGGCACTCGGAGGGGGCGGCCTGACCGCCCTGGGGGCGACGGCGTACGGGCTGCTGATCGCCGAAGGGCTGCTGGCGCGCAAGGCGATCGGGCGCCCGCACGGCCTGGACGGGCCGCCTTCCGACGGCGTCTACGGCGCCGAGTTCGCCGGCGAGCCGCTCAAGCTGGCCATGCTCGGCGACTCCACCTCGGTCGGCCTCGGCATGACCGACCCCAGCCACACCCCGGGTGTCCTGCTCGCGAACGGCCTGGCCGCCGTCTCCGAGCGCCCGGTGCACCTGCTCGTCGCCGGCAAGTCGGGCACCCCGTCGGCCGAGCTGCCCGAGCAGGTGGACGCGGCCATCGCCATGGGACCGGACGTGGCGGTGATCTTCGTGGGGGCGAACGACATCATCACGCAGACGCCGCCCGCGGCGGCCGTACGGCATCTGACCAAGGCCGTGCGGCGGCTGCGGGACGCGGGCGCGGAGGTCGTCGTGGGCACGTGTCCCGACCTCGGCACGGTACGCCCGATCGCGCAGCCGCTGCGCTGGGTGACCCGGCGTTGGAGCCGCCAGCTCGCCGCGGCGCAGACGGTGGCGGTGGTGGACGCGGGCGGGCGGACGGTGGCGTTCGCCGACGTCCTGGGGCCGGAGTTCGATACAAATCCGACAGAAATGTTCGGACCGGATCGTTTCCATCCAAGTGACCGAGGTTACGCGCAGGCCGCTTACGCGGTGCTACCGTCAGTGTGCGCTGCGTTGGGGCTGTGGCCTGAGCCGCGGCCCGCACGTGACGAAGCGCTGCAACCGATTTACCTCGCGGCGGCTACGGCCGCGGAGGAGCCCGGCACCGAGGTCACCGCGACCCGGGTCGACGGACGGGCGACGGGCCTGCACGGCAAGTGGGCGACGTTGTTCCGCCGCCGGCTCGGCGAGTCGCTCAACGACGCGTGACCGTGGTCACCCTCCGAGCCTGAGCCGTCACTCCCCGTCTCTTTGGAGTGAATTGCCTGTGCTCCGGCCCCTCTGGAAACCGTCCATCGTTCTCGCCGGAACCCTGGCCGTGACCGCCTGCTCCGGCAGCGACGCGGCCACCTCGAACTTCCCCACCTGGCACAACTCCCAGGTCAACGCGGTCAGCCGGATGGCGGTCGCGGGCAACGTGGTCGCCTCCACCTCCATGAAGCCCGACGGCACGCTCGAGACCGTCGCCGTCGGCCTGCGCGACGGCAAGCGGCTGTGGTCCTACCCGGCCACGATGACCGGCCGGCTGCCCGGCATGGGCGTCTCCACGCCTGCGATCGTGGAGACGGCCAAGGGGCAGGGCGTGGTCGTCGCGCTCGACCCGGCCAAGAAGGGCCACTGGAACGCCACGCTCGTCGCCCGCGACGCCCAGACCGGGGTGCAGAAGTGGACCAGGCCGGTGCATTCGACGTTCGGGCCGCAGCGCTGCGGGCCTTACGTCTGCCTGTCCGAGCACACCGCCCTGGCCAAGGCGCGCATGGTGGTGCTGGAGCCGTCCACCGGCAAGACGCTGTGGAAGCTGCCCGGGATCTCCGAGGTCGAGTGGTCGGACCCGGACCGGGTCCTGCTGCTCAGGCTGGCCGCCAACCCCATGATCGAGTCGTACGAGGTCAAGACCGGCAAGCTGCAGTGGCAGCAGCCGATCGAGCAGGCGCTCGGGCCCGGTCTGGACATGTCGGGCGGGTGGGCGTTCGGCGCGACAGGTGATGATCTGGTCGGATACGTCGCCCCCTACACCAATCCCCAGACGAAGAAGGTCTCCACCTTCGGGCTCTTCTCCCTCAAGATCGGCGACGGGACGATCAACTGGATGCGGCCGTCGGTCGTACGCGTCTATCCGAGCGGCAGCCCCGGCTACGCGCCCGTCGTGCGCCCGGTCGACCGCCAGGGCTCCTACGGCGGCTTCGCCAGGCTCGACTCGGCGACCGGGCGGGTGGTCGGCCAGGTCACCGCGGCCGACGTACCGGGCTCGGGCTGGTGGCTGGCCTTCCCCGACCGGATGGACAAGCTGGGCTTCCTCAAGCACAACACCAAGGGCTCGGCCTTCGACATCGTCTCCGGCAAGGCGGTGCCCGTGGAGGAGGAGCGCGGCTGGTCCTTCTGCGTCACCGACCCCAAGCCGCTGACGCTGCGCGGGCAGGCGCCCGGGTTCTACTCGACGGCCGCCGTCTGCGAGTACGACCTCGGCACCGGCAAGCGGGTCGGCACGCCCTCGGCGCCGCCGCCGTGGTTCACCGGCAGCCAGGGCGGGTGGCGGCTGTGGCGCGACGAGAAGGGCGGCATCCACGCCGTCAACGATCAGACCGGGACGGCACCAGGTATGTACGGATAAGCCCGGGGGCGGGGAGGGTTGCGAGCAGAACTGGAATATAGTTCTACTAGTAGCGCTGACAAAGGAGGGGCCCATGCCCGAGGCAGTCATCGTCGCAACCGCGCGTTCCCCGATCGGACGAGCCTTCAAGGGGTCGCTCAAGGAGATCCGCCCCGACGACCTGACCGTGCAGATGATCCAGGCGGCGCTGGCCAAGGTGCCCCAGCTGGACCCGTCGACGATCGACGACCTCATGCTGGGCTGCGGCCTGCCTGGGGGTGAGCAGGGCTTCAACATGGCCCGGGTGGTCTCGGTGCTGCTCGGGCTCGACAACGTGCCCGGCACCACCGTGACGCGCTACTGCTCGTCGTCGCTCCAGACGACGAGGATGGCGTTCCACGCGATCAAGGCGGGCGAGGGCGACGTGTTCGTCTCGGCCGGGGTCGAGACCGTGTCGCGGTTCGCCAAGGGCAACTCCGACTCGCTGCCCGACACCCACAACCCGGCCTTCGTCGACGCGCTGGCCCGCACGAAGGCGGCCGGCGCGGGCGGGCAGGTGTGGCACGACCCGCGCGAGGACGGCGCCGTGCCGGACATCTACGTGGCCATGGGGCAGACCGCCGAGAACCTCGCCCAGATCAAGGGCGTCACGCGCCAGGAGCAGGACGAGTTCGGCGTGCGATCGCAGAACCTCGCGGAGAAGGCGCTGGCCGACGGGTTCTGGCAGAAGGACATCACGCCCGCGACGCTGCCCGACGGGAGCGTGGTCAGCAAGGACGACGGGCCCCGGGCGGGGACGACGTACGAGCGGGTCGCCGGGCTCGCGCCGGTGTTCCGGCCGGACGGCACCGTCACGGCGGGCAACTGCTGCGCGCTGAACGACGGCGCGGCGGCCGTGATCGTGATGAGCGACGTGAAGGCGGCCGAGCTGGGGATCACGCCGCTGGCGCGGATCGTGTCCACCGGGGTCACGGGGCTCTCGCCCGAGATCATGGGGCTCGGGCCGGTGGAGGCGTCGCGTCAGGCGCTGTCCAGGGCGGGGATGGCGATCGACGACATCGACCTGGTGGAGATCAACGAGGCGTTCGCGGCTCAGGTGATCCCGTCGTACCGGGAGCTGGGGATCGACCTCGACCGGCTCAACGTCAACGGCGGGGCGATCGCGGTGGGGCACCCGTTCGGGATGACGGGGGCGCGCATCACGTCGACGCTGATCAACAGCCTGCAGCACCATGACAAGACCATGGGGCTGGAGACGATGTGCGTGGGCGGCGGCCAGGGCATGGCGATGGTGCTCGAGCGCCTCTCCTGATCTGCCGTTTTACCCGGCTCGCCTGAGTTGCTGTCTGCCCGGCTCTCCTGACCTGCCGTTGCCCGGCTCGCCGTACACGTTGTTACGGCGAGCCGTGGCTCCCCAACCCCACACCATCCGTTACGGCGAGCCGTGGCTTTCCACCCGCCGCACGTGGCTGGGCGCGTCCAGGGGAACGCCCGCTGACCGGATGCCGGTGCCCGCCGTAACGCGAGCCCCCGTTGACCGGCTCCCCCGGCCCATCCCGCATCGCCGACGCGGGCGGGCCGGGCTGCCGCTCAGGGTCAGCCGTGGCGGTCCGGGCCGGCGTGGGTGGGGGTGATGCGGAGGACGACGCGGCGGTCGCGGGTCATGGCGGCGCGGTAGTCGTCCCAGTCCGGGTGCTCGCCCGAGATCCCGCGGTAATAGGCCACCAGAGGCTCCATGGCCTCCGGGAGGGACAGAACGTCGGCCGTCCCGTTCACCTGGATCCACTCCCCGTAGAAGGCGTCTGTGAAGACGCACAGGGAGACGTTCGGGTCGCGGCGCACGTTGTGCGTCTTGGTCGCGGTCTCCCTGGTGCTGACGACGATCAGGTCGTCTTCGACACCGACCGTGACCGGGGACATCTGCGGACGTCCGTCGCGGTGGCGGGTCAGGAGGATGGCGCGGTGGTTGCTGCGGAGGAAACCAAGTGCCTTGTCGAGATCCATCCTCCCATGATGACGCGCCCGCGCTGGGAGCACGGGCGCGGGATGGGCTGGGCCTAGATGAAGCCCATACGGTTGTGGCGGTGCCGCTCGTGTTCGTGGACGATCGCGGCGGCGTAGCCGTGGGTCAGCCCGTGCTCGTCGGCGAGCCAGTTGGCCCGCTCGTCACATCTTAGGAAAGCCGGGCCGTTGTCGATGGCTTGAAACCACTCGGGGAGTTCGCGTCCCGTTATTGTTGGGACCCTTGCGATGAGCTTCGTCTGCGTCTCCGGTGAGTGGTTCAAGGACATGGGCACCTCCGCGGATAAAGGTCCTTTGCTCGACACTGCAACACCGGAGTCCGAATGGCAACCCCCCAACCAGGCATCATTTTGTGACGGCGGGTAGATTTCCGGTCGCAGACAGAGAGGGCCCCGCCGGTACGGCGGAGCCCTCCAGGGTGACGCGGATGCGAACGATCAGTCGCTACTGGTGAAATAGCTGACGAAGCGAAGCACCTCAAGGTAGATCCACACCAGGCTCAGCGTGAGGCCGAACGCGCACTGCCAGGCGAACTTCTCCGGAGCGCCCTGCTTGACGCCCTGCTCGATCGAGTCGAAGTCGAGCAGCAGGAAGAAGCAGCCGATCAGGATCATCACGATGCTGAAGGCCCAGCCGATGGGGCTGTCCGTGCGCAGTCCGAGCCCGCCGTCGTTGAACAGCCCGACGAGCATGTTCACCAGCAGGAGGCCGAGGGCGGCGATCGCGGCGGCGATGCCGAACTTCACGAGCTTCGGCGTGACGCGAATGATCCGCAACGAGTAGACGGTCAGCACCGCGCCGAACGCGAACGCCGTTCCCAGCACCGCTTGGAGCACGATGCCGCTGATCATGCCTTCGAAGACGGAGCTGATCTTGCCGAGGAAGACGCCCTCGAATATCGCGTAGCCCAGGATGAGCGCCGGGTTGGTGCTCATCGTGAACGACGCGATCAGGCCGAGGATCAACGCGACGATCGCCGCGCCGATGGCGACCATGGGCGGGACGTTGAGAATCCACGCCGCTGCGGCGGCCGCGACGAGCGCGCCCAGGGTGAGGAAGCCGCGCACCACGACGTCGTCGAGGGTCATGGCGCGGTATGCGGGCCGGGTGGGTGCCGCGTACGACGGTGCGTCGTACATGTTCTGCAACTGGTCGGGGGACGGGCTGGGGCCTGCCCAGCCGCCGGCCTGCTGCCGCGACCTGCTGAATACGGGGTTCTTGCTCTCCATCGCTGCCTCCTGTGACGCCGAGCCTACGGGGCCTGGCGGCACCTTGGTCAACTGACGCTCAGATCGAAGTTCATTCCGGCTTCGGCAGCGTTCCCAACGAACATGTGGGCCGCGGAGTTCCCAAGGTCATCCGGGAGGTTCGCGGGGGCGTCGCCGCGGGCCGGCGGCGGGCGGGACGCCTCGGGCGAAGGGCGCGTTTTCCGCGCTCGTGACCACACTTCCAAAAGGGCGGTTGTAAAGCGTAGTCAACCATTCACCGTAAGAAACTATTGAGGGCACAAGAAGGCAGAAAACCAGCAGGTTGTCAATATGGAACGGGACGGAAAACATCCGGGCCGCCAAAACCCGCCTTCCGGGCCCATCCCAACTCCATGACCTGCGCTCCGAGAGCTTACTCGCCTCGTCGGAGCCCACCTCGACCGGTACGCCCTCAGGGGATCTGACGCTCAAGAACCGGCCAGAGCCGGGACAACTCCATAACAACTCGATATCGACCGAGAACGGCAGCAGCGGGCCCGCTGGACGATCGCGGTAAACCTCCAGGTCAGAGACCTAAAGGCGACGTAAGATGGCAGGTGCCCCCGGCGGGATTCGAACCCGCACGTCAACCCTTTTAAGGGGTTTGCCTCTGCCATTGGGCTACGGGGGCGCCGCAATCATACGAAACGGACCATGCTTCCGAGGAGCACAACTTCGCATCAGGCGTCACAACTGTGAAGTCTGCGGTGAAGTGATAGCGCTCCCGGCACTCTGTCCAAGAAGAGTAGACCGTCCAGATGGTCCAGTTGGTGCTGAATGCACCGAGCTTCGAACGCATCCGCTTCGATGGTGACTGGCTCGCCGGTCCCTGGCAAATGCCCACGTACGGTGATACGGGTGGCGCGGCGTACATCGGCCATGAGTCCCGGGATGGACGCGCACCCTTCGCGGCCGTCGTCCCAGTGCGAGGCTCTTGTGAGGCGAGGATTGACCAGGACGAGCTCGCCGGCCCACGAACGGCTCCTGGGGTGGAGTCCGGCGTCAAAGGCGATCAGCCGCCACCTCAGGCCGATCTGGGGGGCCGCCAGGCCGGTCGTGGACGGCTCGTGGCGCAAAGTCGCGAGAAGATCGGCGGCGGCGGCCACCACGGCGGGGTCGGCCGGGTCCACCGGCTCGGCCGAGACGGACAGGAGCGGGTGCGGGGCGCCGAGCACCTCCCGGATGATTCCTTCGGGAAGTCGGCACCGATTCCCGCTTTCCGGTCCCTCCGTAATCCGGGAGCGGGCCTCGTCTTCCGGTCCGTCCGGAATCCACCACCCGGTGTCGTCCTCCGGGGTTCGGGGCCGAGGGTCGTCCTCCGGGAGCCTCGGGTGGCCTTCCGGGATCTGAGACCGGGTCTCGCCCTCCGGAAGCCGAGGGTCGCCCTCCCGGATCTGGGGCCGGGTCTCGTGTGCGGGTCCCTCCGGAGTCTGGGGGTCGGAGGGGGTGGTTCTCTCTGGGTGATTCACAACAGGTCCGGTTCGACGGGACGGAAGGTGATCTCGGAGTCGAGGCCGGCGCCGACGGCGGCCAGCCTGCGCATGAGCGCCGCCACGTCCACCTCCTTCGGCAGCTCGACGTCGGCGATCAGCACGTAGAGGCGGCCCGTCAATCTGGTGCTCATCCCCGTGATGTTCCCGCCATCCTCGGCGAGCACCGCGCTGATCGCGGAGATGATGCCCGGCCGGTCGGGCCCGTGCACGGTCAGCACATAGCCGAGGCCGCCGCCGTCGTCGCAGAAGTGGCGGCGGGCCTCCACCGCGGAGGCGGTCACCACCAGGTCGGGGGCACGCAGTCGCTTCATGAGCTCGGCGGAGTCCAGCTCACCCGACACCAGCAGCATCATCGCCACGTGACCGCCGAGCAGCGTCATGGTCGAGTCCTGGATGTTCGCTCCGCAGTCGGCCAGCGAACCGGTGACCGCGGCGATCACGCCGGGCCGGTCCACGCCGAGCACGGTCACCGCTGAGAGCTCCACCCGTGGTACCCCTTCCGCTTTCGACCAGGGGTGCCGAAAACGCCCCGGCGGTGTTCACCGGGGCGCTGCCGTGCCTGGGCTAGCGACGAGTCGTCGCCACCGCGGCCCTGAAGCCATCGCGCGGGTGCTCCATCTCACCCAGCGAGATGGTCTCTCGCTTGAAGAACAGGGCCAGGGTCCAATCGACGACGACACGGACCTTGCGGTTCAGCGTCGGCACCCGCGACAGATGGTAGGTGCGGTGCATGAACCACGCAGGGAATCCGCGAAGCTTGACGCCATAGACATTCGCGACGCCCTGATGGAGGCCCAGGCCGGCTACCGATCCGACATACTTGTGGCGGTATTCGACCAGTTCCTGCCCGCGCAGGTGGCGGACGATGTTGTCGGCCAGCACCTTGGCCTGGCGGACCGCGTGCTGGGCGTTGGGCGCGCAATACTGGCCCGGGTTCGTCACGTCGGGGACCCCGGCGGCGTCGCCGGCCGAGAAGGCGTCGGTGGTGCCCGCGACCGTGAGCGTGGTGGTGCCCTTGATCCGGCCGCGCTCGTCGAGCGGGAGGTCGCCGTCGTTCACGACCGGGCTCGGCTTGACGCCCGCGGTCCACACGAGGGTCTCGGCGTCGAACTCCGAGCCGTCCGACAGGACGACGTGGCCGCCTTCGCAGGATTCGAGGCGGGTGTCGAGCTTGACGTCGATGCCGCGCTCACGCAGCTGCTCCAGGGTCCATTTGCCCATCTCGGGACCGACCTCGGGCAGCACTCTGGTCGTGGCCTCGACGAGCACCCAGCGCAGGTCCGCGGGCTCGATGTTGCGGTAGTAGCGGGTCGAGTGCTTGGCCATGTCCTCAAGCTCGGCGAGCGCCTCCACGCCCGCGAAGCCCGCGCCGACCACGACGAACGTCAGCGCCCTGCGGCGCAACTCCGGGTCGTCGGTCGACTCGGCCACGTCGAGCAGGTGCAGCACGCGGTTGCGCAGCGCGATGGCCTCGCCCACGGTCTTGAACCCGATGCCGATGTCGGTCAGCCCCGGGATGGGCAGCGTGCGCGAGATCGAACCGGCGGCCATCACGATCACGTCGTAGGCCACCTGGCGCGGCTCGCCCTCGGCCGGCTGGAAGGTCACGACGCGCTCGGCGTGGTTCACCTTGGTGACCGTGCCGTTGAGAATGTGCGCCTTGGGCAGGATCCGCCGCAGCGGGGCCACCATGTGCCTGGGCGAGAGGTTGCCCGCGGCCGCCTCCGGCAAGAAGGGCTGATAGGTCATGTAGGACTGGGGATCGATGATCGTGATGCGAGCCTCGCCGCTGCGCAGCTCCCGGTGGAGTTTGCGCTGCAGCCGGAGCGCCGTGTACAGGCCGACGTAACCGCCGCCGACGATCAAGATGTGCTTGTTCATCCTGAGGCCCCATCCCTCGTGGAGTGCTTGTGAAAGCATTCACAAGCCTACGTCAGCGCCCTCCATGAAGCCAATCCTGGCGTGGTGCGACGCGTCACACAGCCAGTGACCTGGCCCTGGTGAAGATCTCGTCCAGCATGTGGGCGGTGACGCGGCCGGTGAAGGTGTTCTGCTGGCTCGGGTGGTAGCAGCCGAGCAGCGTCACGGGGCTCTCGCCGTACCGGATCACGGCCTCGGCGCCGTGCCCGAACGGGGGCCTGGCGCGCGGCAGCTCGTAGCCCGTCTCCTTGAGCGCGGGCCACATCGCCTGCCAGGCGTAGCCGCCGAGCGCGACGATCACCCGCACGTCCTGCGCGACCAGCGCCATCTCCCTGGCCATCCACGGGAAGCAGGTGCTCTTCTCCGCGGGCTCGGGCTTGTTCGCGGGCGGCGCGCAGCGCACGGACGCCACCACACGCGTGCCGAGCAGCCGCTGCCCGTCCCCCGCGTGCGTGCTCGTCTCCGCGGCGGCCAGGCCCGTGCGGAACAGCGAGGCGAACAGCCAGTCGCCACTGCGGTCGCCGGTGAAGATCCGCCCGGTCCTGTTGCCGCCGTGCGCGGCCGGCGCCAGGCCCACCAGCAGGATCCGCGGGTGCTCGGCTCCCCAGCCGGGCACGGGACGGCCCCAGTACGTCTCGTCCGCGAACGCGCGCCGCTTCACCTCGGCGACTTCCTCTCGCCAGGCCACCAGGCGGGGACAGGCACGGCAGACGGACTGCGCGGCCGTGAGCTCCGCGAGGGTGGTGCTGGTGGCGGCGAGGCGGCGCACGTCCGCGGGGTCCTGGGCGACCGGCGTGGCCGCTGTCGCCGGGTCGCCGGGCCAGCCGGTGCCAGGAGGTACGAAGCTCATGACACCGTATGGTGCCCGATCAGCGGGTCTTCTTCGGCTCGGGCACGGCGGTGGCGGCAGGCGCGGGGGTGGGTGTCACGGTGGCCGCGGGGGCGGCCGACGCGGACGGGGCGGCGCAGGTGGGCGCCGGCTCCGGCGCCGTCCGCGGGTCGTCCGGCAGGCCGTCCCTGACCAGCGGCAGCGGATAGCGGTTGAGTATCGGCTGACCGCACGACTCGTCGACCCGGTAGCCGAAGATCTCCGGATGGGTGGTGATCGGGTTGCCGTCCTGGTCGTAGAGGTAGACGTCGGTCAGCGGGGTGCCGTCCTTGGCGTACGGCTTGATGTTGTAGACGTCGTCGGAGCCGACCTGGTCCACCCACACCGGCCGCTGCGCCATGGCGATGGTGCCGGAGTCCGATGAGCCCAGCGAATCGGCCGCCACCATGCCGGCGAACAGTGCCAGCACCGCCAGCACGTTGACGCCCGCCGTGAGCACGGACGCCAGCCCCCTGCCGCGCCGCCTGCCGAACCAGACCGAGACCCAGATGCCCGCCGCGACCACGGCCAGGTCGGCGATGTTCGACGGGACGATCCGGCCCTCGTCGGCCACCGACAGCAGCAACATGGCCAGCAGGTAGCCGCGCAGCACCCACCAGCCCGGCCGCAGCTCGGGCAGGAAGTGCGCGAAGCTCCGGTAGGAGCCTTGGTGCAGCAGCCTGGTGTGCGCCCTCAGCGCCCACTCCCGCGGGTCCGGGCGGCGCCTGCGGCCGCGCTCCGGCCGGTCCCCGTAGGCGGCGGCCAGCTCCTCCGCGTAGACAGCCGGCGGTCCGAGCCGGTGCTCCAGCGGAAGGTCCGACTCCGCGGCGATCTCGGCCAGGTGGTCGTCGAGGTCTTCGAGCAGTTCCTCTCGCTCGGGATGATCGGCAAGGGCATCCCGTACGGCCTGTGCGTACTGTTCGGGGGTCATGCTTGTCCCTCCTTGAGCAGGGATGCCATGGTGGCTGCGAAGGAGGCCCAGGTCTTGGCCGAGGTGGCGTACATGCCTCTGCCGACCTCGTTGAGCCCGTAGTACTTGCGGTGCGGCCCCTCGTCCGAGGCCACCACGTACGAGGTCAGCGCGCCTGCCTTGAACAGGCGGCGCAGCGTGCCGTAGACGGAGGCGTCGCCCACCTCTTCCAGGCCCGCCTCTCTGAGCCGGCGGACGACGTCGTAGCCGTAGCCGTCACGCTCGTTGAGAACGGCCAGCACGGCCAGGTCGAGCACTCCCTTGAGCAGCTGGCTGCTATCCACGCAAAGCACACTACTGTGCAAAGCGTAGTAGTGGCAACACGAAAAACCGGGTGGCGCCTCGCGGTGCCACCCGGTCCCTGTTCAGTCAGCCGGCCGCATGTCTGCCGGCTTCGTGTGGATCAGCCTCGCGTCGCTCAGGAAGCCTTGGGGCTTTCCGTAGGCGTCGGAGACGGGGACGGAGACGGCGACTGGCACGCGGAGTACGACTTCGTGACAGTTTCGCTGTTGTCCGGGCCCGTGACCGAGAGCGAGACGGTGCCGCCCTTCGCGGCCTCGCCGGTCAGCGCCGCCGAGATCGCGTCGATGCTCTTCGTGCCGCCGTGACGGCCGAAGTAGGTCTCGCCGCTGCCCACAGAGGTGCCGTTCAGCGTCCAGGTCCAGCGGACCTTGCCGGCGCCGGTCGAGGTGACGGTGCCGCTGGCGGTCACCTTGCAGTCGGTGGTGGTCGCCACAGAGGTAGCGGCCGAGATCTTGACTGCGGGCGCCTCAGGGGCGGTGTCCTTGCACCAGACCTTGTAGTAGGCCCGGTTGGAGGAGCCACTGTCGGGGCCGAGGATCTCCAGCTGCGCCCAGCCACGGTCGCTGTGACGCGGGGAGAAGCCGAAACCGACCTTGCGTGCGTCGCGGACCTTCACCCGGCCGTAGTCGACCACGTCACCGTTGAGAACCCAGCGGTAACGGACCCAGGTGGGCCGGTTGGTCTCGATCAGGCCGACAAAGTCGATCTTGTCGCCGGGGGTGCAGGGGCCCGCGTACGAGGACGGGCTGGCCCAGGCGCGGGCCGAAACCGAGAGGTCCCAGTTCGTACGCACGTCCTCCTGCTGCTTGCCGCAGGAGACCGAGAAGTAGCCCTTCTTCGAGGTGACCTTCTTCGGACCGAGGACCTGAACGGCCTCCCAGCCCTTGACGTCCTCCTTGAAGGTGACGGACTGCTTGACCGTCACCGACTTGGTGCCCTTGAGCTTGACCACCTTGACCTTGCCCTTGGACCCGTCGCCGTGCAACCAGCGGTAGGCCAGCTCGGTCTTGCCCTTGGCGGCCACCTTGATCTTGGCCGAGAAGTTCACCTTGACCGGGCAGGATCCTTCGTAGTCACCCGTGGAGGCCTTGGGGGTCGAGACGTAAACCTTCGCGCCCTTGGCGGTCGCGGTCGTGGCCGTCTTCGCCGTGGTGGCGGTCGCCGCCTGTGCGGGGCTGGCGACCAGGCCCGCTGCCAGGGCGGCCAGCACTGCGGCTGACGCGCCGAACGCCGCCGCCTTACGTGCTAAACCGGTAGACATCATGTGAGAGTGCTCCATTCCGTGAGGGAAAAGACGCGCTCGGGAACGGTCGCCACGCCAGCACCTTCCGTGCACAGCGATATGGCAAAGCCCCCGTAATGCTCCTTTACCTAATCACAATACAGATTGCACCCTCAACACCACCCATAGATCAGAAATGTCCGGATTTCTTCAGCTACCGGGTGAGAGACCAGGCAATACCGTCCAAAATGTCGTGTTCGCTCACAACGACCTGCGAGAACCCGAAACGGCGGACGATCCGGTCAAGAATGAGCGCACCGGCACCAATGACGTCAACTCTCCCCGGATGCATCACGGGCACCTCGGCCCGCTCACCATGGGTCATCGCGAGCAGCCTGCGCGTGACGTCGTGCACCTGCCCGGCGGAGATCCGCGAGTGATGGATCCGGGCCGAGTCGTAGCAGGGCAGGTCGAGCGCGATGCCCGCGATCGTCGTCACCGACCCGGCCAGGCCCACGAGCGTGTGCGCCCGGCGTACGGGCACCTCCGCCTCCACCCGGTCGAGCGCCTCCTCGATGTCGGCGACCACGGCCTCCAGCGCGAGCGCGGAAGGCGGATCGTCGGCGTCACGCAGATGACGCTCGGTCAGGCGCACGCAGCCGATGTCCACCGACAGCGCCGACTCGGCGTGCTGGGACCCGACCACGAACTCGGTGGATCCGCCGCCGATGTCCACCACCAGGTAAGGGGGCAACGGCCCTTGGGGGACCTCGGTCTCGGGCGACAGGTGCACCAGCCCCCTGGTCGCGCCCGTGAAGGAGAGCTCGGCCTCGTCGGAGCCCGACACGACCTCGGGCTCGACCCCGAAGATCTCGCGGACGCCGTCCACGAACTCCTGCCGGTTCGCCGCGTCCCTGGTCGCGCTCGTCGCCACCACGCGGGTCGCCGTCGCGCCGTGCCGGTCGATCAGCTCGCGGTAGGCGCGCATCGCCTTGAACGTGCGCTCCAGCGCGTCGGGCGCCAGCCTGCCGGTCCTGTCGACGCCCTGGCCCAGGCGGACGATCTCCATCCGCCGGTCGACGTCCTGCAGAACGTCGTCGTGGACGTCCGCGATGAGCAGGCGTACGGAATTGGTGCCGCAATCGACGGCGGCTACACGCATGGTCCGTCACTCCACCACTCGGGGAGCGCGTCGAGCGCCTCCCTGCCGAACGGGTTGGCACCGGGCACCGCCAGCTCGTGCGCGACGAGCGCGTGCAGGCACTTGACTCGTAGCGGCATGCCGCCGGTGCTCTGCATGTCTGGCGGGAGCGGCGCCATGCCCTCTTCCTGTGCCGCCTTGTCACGTCTGGCGACGTAGTCGTCGTGCGCGGCCTGGTAGGAGGCGGCCAGCTCGGGCTCGGTGGCGAGCCTGGCCTGCATCTCCCGCATCAGGCCGGAGCCCTCCAGCGTGCCGATCGCCGAGGCCGCCTTGGGGCACGTCAGGTAGTAGAGGGTCGGGAAGGGCGAGCCGTCGGGCAGCCGGGGCGCGGTCTCCACCACGTCGGGGTTGCCGCACGGGCAGCGGTGCGCCACCCCGCGCAGCCCTCTCGGCGGTCGCCCGAGCTGCTTCTCCACGACCTCGGCGTCTTTACCGTCCAACACTCTCCTTTCCGGTGACCGCTCTGCGGCCGGTGCCCTTGTCCGTGGCCTCCACGGACTCCCAGAGCGTCTGATACCACGGCGGCACCGCCGCCGGCTGCTTCACCGCGGCCTGCTGCTGGCCCTGGTCCTGCTCCATCACCACGTAGCACTTCTCGCCCGGCCCGCAGTAGTGGAGCCGTTCTTTGGCCGTCTTCTTGATCCAGTTGGGATCGCGGCTCTGCCGGTCACGAGCCAGCAGCCACTGCCGCTCCGCCTCGACCGAGGCCCTCTCCGCGCGCTGCTCGGCGATGCTGCGGCGCAGGCTGATGTACTCGCGGACCGGGTAGGCCAGGCTCATCGCGATCGCGCAGACCACGACGGCCAGGATGGCGGCCCGCCCGGTCAGCTGCGGCCTCTTCGCCAATTGCTGAACACCCCCTCAAGTACGGCCCGCGGCTCGTCCGTCTTACCCGTCTGTCCGCCTGCCTACCGCGAGCCGTACTCGAAACTAGCGCCGGAAGCGCGGGAAAGCCGCGCGACCCGCGTAACGGGCGGCGTCGTCGAGGAGTTCTTCGATGCGCAGCAACTGGTTGTACTTGGCCACCCGGTCGGAGCGGGCGGGGGCGCCGGTCTTGATCTGGCCGCAGTTGACCGCCACCGCCAGGTCGGCGATCGTCGTGTCCTCGGTCTCGCCGGAGCGGTGGCTCATCATGCAGCGGTAGCCGCTGCGGTGGGCCAGGTCGACCGCGTCGAGGGTCTCCGACAGGGTGCCGATCTGGTTGACCTTGACCAGCAGGGCGTTGGCGGTGCCGGACTGGATGCCGCGCTCAAGCCGCTCGGGGTTGGTGACGAACAGGTCGTCGCCGACGAGCTGCACCTTGTCGCCGAGCGCCTCGGTGATGGCCTTCCAGCCGGTCCAGTCCTCCTCGTCGAGCGGGTCCTCGATGGAGACGAGCGGGTAGTTGGCGACCAGGTCGGCGTAGAACGCGATGAGCTCCTCCGCCGACAGGCCCTTGCCGTCGATCGTGTAGACGCCGTCCTTGTGGAACTCGGAGGCGGCCACGTCGAGCGCCAGCCCGATGTCCTCGCCGGGCACGTAGCCGGCCCGCTCGATGGCGACCAGGATCAGGTCGAGCGCGTCGCGGTTGGACGGCAGGTTGGGCGCGAACCCGCCCTCGTCGCCCAGGCCCGTCGCGTAGCCCTTCTCCTTGAGCACGCCCTTGAGCGCGTGGTAGACCTCGGTGCCCATGCGCACGGCCTCGCGGAACGACTCCGCCCCGATCGGCGCGATCATGAACTCCTGGATGTCGACGTTGGTGTCGGCGTGGGCGCCGCCGTTGAGGATGTTCATCATCGGCACGGGCAGCAGGTGGGCGTTGGGGCCGCCCAGGTAGCGGAACAGCGGCAGGTCGGCGCTGTCGGCCGCGGCCTTGGCGACGGCCAGCGAGACGCCCAGGATGGCGTTGGCGCCGAGCTTGGACTTGTTGGGCGTGCGGTCCAGGTCGATCATGATCTGGTCGATGATGCGCTGGTCCTCGGCCTCGACCCCGTTGATCTCCTCGGAGATCTCGTCGGTCACGGCGAGCACGGCCTTCTCCACGCCCTTGCCGCCGTAGCGCTTGCCGCCATCGCGCAGCTCGACCGCCTCGAACTGGCCGGTGGAGGCCCCGCTCGGGACGGCCGCACGGCCGGTGCTGCCGTCGTCGAGCACCACCTCGACCTCGACCGTGGGGTTGCCCCTGGAGTCGAGGATCTCGCGGGCGTATACGACCTCGATGGTAGCCACGGGATGAGCTCCTAAATCGAAAGGCAATATGCCATCAGAGCCTATCGGTACGCCCGCACACGGCACCGCACGGTGCGGGTCCGACGCATGGGGGCTCTACGGCTCGGCTCCCGCCGGGCGAGCTTCAGGCCGGGGGTCAGCTGTTGCCGGTCAGGCTCCAGGCCCGGAGTTCGCCGTTTACGACGGCGACCAGGAGGCCGTCGCCCAGAGCCAGGGTCGTCGCCTTGGTGCCCGCGCTCAGGAGCCGGCCCAGCTTTTCGCCGCGGTCGGCGTTCCAGACCGTGACGCCGTCGGCGCCGCCGGCGATCATCCGGCGGCCGCCCGCCGCGGTGACGCCCATGCTCGCACCACCCGTGCTGAAGCCGCGTACGAGACGGCCGTCGGTGAGGTCGTACACGCTGGTCGAGGCGCCCGTCGTGATGGCGGCCAGGCCGTCGCCGAGCACGGACACCGAGCTGACCCGGCCCTTGCCGATGGTCCCCGCCGAGCTCCCGAGCAGGCCGTGGTCGGTGCCGACCAGCGGACGGCCGCTGCGCTCGTCCCACGCCAGCGCGGTGACCTCGCCGCTGACCTGTCGCGTCTCGCCGACCCGCTCGTTCGAGGCCAGATTGATGGTCTTGACCTGGCCGTCGGGGCAGCCGATCACGGCGACCGGCTGGTCGAGCCAGGAGCCGAGCGCCATGCGGGCGTCGGCCTGGCACACCCCGTTGTAGGCCCCCTGCTTGGCGTCGCCGATCCGCCAGCGCCTCAGGATGCCGTCGCCGCCGGTCCAGAGCACGGTCTGCCTGCCGCCCAGCGTGGTGAGCGCCATCGAGAGCACCGGCCGCCCACCTCGGCCGGCGAGCGAGCCGACGAGCTTGCCCGCCCGCGGGTCCCACACCATGATCGAGTTGCTGCTCTCGTCGGCGTAGGCCACCACAGGCCGTCCCTTGTCGTGCCCGATGGCCATCGCCGTGACGTTCGCGCCCGACTGTGGGCCGAACGCCGGTCCCAGCTCTGTGCCGAACGTGGCCGTGCCGTCGGCGGCGGACGTGCCGGTCCCGGGGCCGGTGGCGAGCGTCCCTGTACCCCGCCACAGGACACCGGTCACCGCGCCGGCGGCCACCAGCGCGCCCACGCCCGCGACGGCCCACCTCCGCCGCCGCAGCCCGGTGCCCCCGATGCCCATCTGCGCCTCCGCAGGCTCACCGCCCGCCTCACGCCGGCCCGCCCCACGGGAGCCGTCGCCGGGCGAGGCCGCCTCCTGGGAGCGTGCGCCGGTTGAGGGCACGCGCTGTCTGGGTGGGCGCTGGGTGGAAGGGCGCCGCGTTGGCGGGGCAGCGGCGGGTGAGGCGACGGCAGGTGGGGCCGCGGTGGGCGGGGCCGCGGGTGAGGCGATGCGTGGGACGGCAGCGGGTGGGCCTGCGGGTGAGGCAATGCGCGGGACGGCAGCGCGTGGGACGGCAGGGGAGGCGGTGGGTGGGGCCTCGGGGGAGGTAGCGGGTGGGACGGTGGTGGGTTGTGGGGGTTTGTGGCCGAGTAGGCGCTTCAGGGCGTGGTCGGCCGAGGGCCTCGCGGCGGGGTTCTTCGCCAGGCACGACTCCAGGACCGAGCGCAGCGGCTCGGCGACCACGCTCACATCGGGCTCGGCGTGCAGGATCCGGTTCATCACGGCGGGAATCGAGTCACGCCCGAAAAGCGGCTCCCCGGTCGCCGCGAACCCTATCGACGACGCCCAGCTGAACAGGTCGGTGGCCGCCGTCGCGCTCTCCCCCGCGATCTGCTCGGGCGCCATGTACCCGGGCGTCCCCACCACGCTGCTGGCCGTCGTCGAGGCGTCCATGGCCTTGGCGATGCCGAAGTCGATCACGCGCGGTCCGTCCGGCCCCATCAGGATGTTGCTCGGCTTGAAGTCCCTGTGCACGATCCCGGCCCCGTGGATGGCGGTCAGCGCGGTGATCGTCCCGACCGCCAGCCGTTCCAGCTCGCCCCCGGAGAGCGGCCCGCCCGCCAGCACCCGCTCGTGCAGGGACGGCCCGTCGATGAACTCGCTGACGATGTACGGCCGCCCCTCGACCAGCCCGCTCCCCAGCACCTTGGCCGTGCAGAACCCGGCGACCCTGGCCGCCGTCGCGCTCTCCTGCAGAAATCTGCGCCTGGCCCGGTCGTTCCCCGTCAGCCGCGCGTGCAGAACCTTCACGGCCGCGTGCCCGCCGTCGGCGTCCCTGCCCAGGAACACCGAGCCCTGCCCGCCGTCGCCCAGGCCGCCGAGCAGGCGGTAGCCCGCCACGTGCCGCGGCTCCCCCGAATGCAGCCGTCTCAGCTCCGCCACCAGTCCCCCTGGTCTCACTGACAACCCAAGGATCCTGACATTTCGCGACTTATCGCGCCAATCTCAGTCGGACTCCCAGGCCCGCACCCGATTCCGGTAAGACCGAGCCGCCGCCCGCAATTCCGCCTCGGCGTCGAGCCCCGCGTCGGCCGCCCGGCGTACGAGATCGAACAGCTCTCTCGCCACCCCCTGCCCCACCGCGGCCGACAGCGACTCGGGAGCCCCCGCCCGCTCGGCCCTGCGCAGGAGCTGGGCCACCAGCGACAGGGCGGGCTGCCCCATGGGCACGCCTTCGAGCACCGACTCGCGCCCCTTGGCCGCCCGCTCGGCCGCCTTGATGGCCTCCCAGTTGGCGTTCACCTCGTCGGCGCTCTCGGCCCGCACCGACCCGAACACGTGCGGATGCCGCCGGACGAGCTTCTCGACGATCCCGGCCGCGACGTCGTCCATGTCGAAGTCCTCGGCCACCCGCGCGTGGAAGACCACCTGGAGCAGCAGGTCGCCCAGCTCTTCCCTGAGCGCGGGATAGTCGCCCTGCTCGATCGTCTCCAGCACCTCGTACGCCTCTTCGAGCAGGTACGGGACCAGCGTCTCGTGCGTCTGCTTACGATCCCAAGGGCACTCGGTACGCAGCCGGTCCATCACCCCGACCAGGTCGAGCACCCGGGCGCCCGGCAGGTCGTACGAGCCGGGCACCACCTCGATCAGCGGCGGATCGTCGAGCGCCACGGCGGCGTGCCCGACCGAGCGCATGAAGTCCTCGCCCTCCCGTTCAGAAGAGGAGGACGCCAGCCACACGACCGTCTCGGCCGCCGCCCGCCGGACCAGCGCCGCGGCGTCGGGCGTGACGACCTCGACCGCCACCCCCGCCTCGGCCAGGTAAGGGAGCTGCGGATGCGCGGCGGAGCCGGTCAGCACAGGACCCGAGCGCAGCGCCTGCCAGGCCTGGTGGCTCAGCAGGCCCGGCGCGACCCTGGGCGAGGTGGTGACGACGATCAGCGGCATGCGGCTAGCCCTGCGGCTGCTGTTGCTGCTGTTCCTGCTGCGGCTGCTGTGGCGCCTGCTGCGGGGTGGCCTTGCCGAACCTGCCGGCGTCCAGGAACAGCGACGGGTTCTCCTGCGACGGCTGCGTGTTCAGCACACCGAAGCGGGGGCTGTAGACCGTCTTGATGGAGGTGAACTCCTCGGCCAGCTTCTGCTGGCCCGTCTGCCCGACCTGCTGCTGCAGCTTGGCCAGGCCGGCCGACACCCGGCCGAACTCGCGCGCGTAGGTCGGCGCGACGCCCAGGGCCAGCAGGTTGATCTGGGCCGACTGGTATTCGCCCGGGTCCTGGAGCTTGGCGTCGATCTCCGACTCGCTCACCTGTACGTTGTAGCGCTGCATGAGCTGCTTGGAGGCGCTCATGTCGACCAGGCGCCGCAGCACGTACTGGTCGACCGGCACGCCGAGCGCCGTCTCGTCCAGCTTGGCGCTCTTGAGCGCGCCGCGGTACGCCTGCGCGTCCGTGTTCAGCTTGCTCGTGGAGATGCGCTCTTTACCGACCACGGCCGCGGCCCCGGCCTGCATGGGCGAGGAGCAGGCAGTGAGCGCGAGGCCCACCGCGGCGGCGGCCACAGCCACTCGTATCGACTTCACGTACGTCCCTTTCCGACCGTAAACCGCCGCTAGCTTACCCGTGCGGGCTCAAGGAACATCGCCTCGACCAGGTCACCGCACCATTTGAGCAGGTCGAGATCGCGCAGCGGCTGCCCGCCCAGCGGCTTGGTCTTGGGAACCGGAACCAGCAGCGTCTCCGCCGCCTGCTTGTATATCGCCTTCTTGTACAGCCGGTCGAGGCGGACCTGCTGCGACTCGCGCAGTCTGGCGGGGCCGAACTTGATGTTCTGGCCCTGCAGCGTGACGTCCGTGAGCCCGGCCTGGCGGGCCTTGATCCGGAACTTCGCCACTTCGAGCAGGTTGTCCACCTCCGCCGGCGGCTTGCCGTAGCGGTCGGTCAGCTCGTCGCGTACCTCTTCGATGTGGATGGGCGCCGAGATGGAGGCGATCCGCTTGTACGCCTCCAGCCGCAGCCGCTCGGAGGTCACGTAGTCGTGCGGGATGTGGGCGTTGATCGGCAGCTCGACCTTGACGTCCGGATGTTCCTCCTCGACCTCGACGCCCGCCAGCTTGGCCTTCTGCTCCTTCACCGCGTCGGTCATCAGCCGGACGTACAGGTCGAAGCCGACGCCCGCGATGAAGCCGGACTGCTCGGCGCCCAGGACGTTGCCCGCGCCGCGGATCTCCAGGTCCTTCATCGCGACGTACATGCCCGCGCCCATCTCGGTGTGCTGCGAGATCGTCGCCAGCCGCTCGTGCGCGGTCTCGGTCAGCGGCTTCTCCGGCGGGTAGAGGAAGTACGCGTACCCGCGCTCCCTGCCTCGCCCGACCCGGCCTCTGAGCTGGTGGAGCTGCGAGAGCCCGTAGTTGTCGGCCCGGTCCACGATCAGCGTGTTGGCGTTGGGCACGTCGAGCCCGGACTCCACGATCGTGGTGGCCACGAGCAGGTCGTACTCGCGTTCCCAGAAGCCCACCATGATCTTCTCAAGCTGGTGCTCGTTCATCTGGCCGTGCGCCACCGCGATGCGCGCCTCGGGGACCAGTTCGCGCAGCCGCGCGGCGACGCGGTTGATCGAGGTCACCCGGTTGTGGACGAAGAAGATCTGGCCGTCGCGCATCAGCTCGCGCCTGATCGCGGCCCCGATCTGCTTCTCCTCGTAAGGTCCCACGAACGTGAGGATCGGGTGCCGCTCCTCCGGCGGCGTGAGGATCGTGGACATCTCCCTGATCCCCGTCAGCCCCATCTCCAGCGTGCGCGGGATCGGCGTGGCCGACATGGCCAGCACGTCCACCTGCGTGCGCAGGTGCTTCATCGCCTCTTTGTGCTCGACGCCGAACCGCTGCTCCTCGTCGATGATGATCAGGCCCAGGTCCTTGAACCTGACCTCGGGGCTGAGCAGCCGGTGGGTGCCGATCACCACGTCCACCGCGCCCGACCTGAGCCCTTCGAGGGTGCCCTTGACCTCGCCGTCGGTCTGGAAGCGCGAGACCGGCTTGACCGTGACGGGGAAGCTGGAGAACCGCTCGGTGAACGTGGACATGTGCTGCTGCACCAGCAGCGTCGTCGGCACCAGCACGGCCACCTGCTTGCCGTCCTGCACCGCCTTGAACACCGCCCGCACCGCGATCTCGGTCTTGCCGTAGCCGACGTCGCCGCAGATCAGCCGGTCCATCGGGACGCCGCGCTCCATGTCGCGCTTAACTTCGTCGATGGCTTCGAGCTGGTCGCCGGTCTCGGCGTACGGGAAGGCGTCCTCCATCTCCCGCTGCCACGGCGTGTCCTCCCCGAACGGGTGACCGGGCGAGGCCATGCGGGCGGAGTAGAGCCTGATGAGCTCGCCCGCGATCTCCTTGACCGCCTTCTTCGCCCGCGACTTGGCCTTGGCCCAGTCGGCACCGCCCATGCGGTTGAGCGTGGGCGCCTCGCCGCCGACGTAGCGGGTGACCTCGTCGAGCTGGTCGGTCGGCACGTAGAGGCGGTCGCCCTTGGCGTATTCGATGACCAGGTATTCGCGGGTGGCGCCCTGGACCGTGCGCTGGACCATCTCGATGTAGCGGCCCACGCCGTGCTGCTCGTGCACCACGTGGTCGCCGACCTTGAGCTGCAGCGGGTCCACCATGTTGCGGCGGCGCGAGGGCAGCCGGCGCATGTCCTTGGTCGAGGCCTTCTGCCCGACCAGGTCGAGGTGGGTGAGCACGGCCAGGCCCGGCGTGATGAACCCGTGCTCGATCAGGCCGGTCGTGACGTGCACGACCTTGGCCTCGGGCGCTTTATCCAGATATTTCTGCAGCCGGGCGGGTACGTCCACGCCCTTGAGCAGCTCCACCATCCGCTCGGCGGGCCCGTGGCCCTCGCTGAGCAGCACGACCGCTTTGTCCTCCGCCAGCCAGCCCTTGATGTCGGCCAGCGCCTTGGCGGTGTCGCCCCGGTAGGCCTCGGAGTCTTGAGCGTCCAGCTCGACGCCGCCGCCGAACGGCGCGATCGTCCACCACGGCTGGCCCAGCGCGTCGGCGTGGTGGCGGATCTCCTCCAGCGAGCGGAACGCCGCCGCGCCGAGGTCGATCGGGGCCTCGCCGCCGGCCGCCGCGTTGATCCAGGAGGCCTCCAGGAACTCCTGCGAGGTGCGTACGAGCTCCTCGGCCCGCCCCCTGATCCGCTCGGGATCGCACACGAACACCGCCGACCTGATCGGCAGGTGGTCGAGCAGCAGGTCCATCTCCCCCGCCAGCACGGGCGCGAACGCCTCCATACCCTCGACCGGCGAGCCCTCCGCGAGCTGGTCGAGCACCTCGACCAGCGCTGGGTGCTCCTCGGCCAGCTCCCTGGCCCTGGCCCGCACCTCGGCGGTCAGCAGCAGCTCGCGGCACGGCGGCGCGAACAGGCCGTCCTCGGCCGCCTCCAGCGAGCGCTGGTCGGCCACCTTGAACCAGCGGATCTCCTCGACCGTGTCGCCCCAGAACTCCAGCCGCAGCGGGTGCTCCTCGGTCGGCGGGAACACGTCGAGCAGCCCGCCGCGCACGGCCACCTCGCCGCGCTTCTCCACCATGTCAACGCGGTTGTAGCCGTTGTTGACCAGGTTGGCCACGACGTCGTCGAGGTCGGCGTCGTCACCGGCCCGCAGCCGGATCGGCTCCAGGTCGCCGAGCCCCTTCACGATCGGCTGCAGCAGCGCCCTGATCGGCGCCACGATCACGCTGAGCGGCCCCGCCGACGTGTCGCCCTTCACCGGGTGCGCCAGCCGCCTGAGCACCGCCAGCCGCTGGCCGACCGTGTCGCTGCGCGGCGAGAGCCGCTCATGCGGCAGCGTCTCCCACGCCGGGAACACGGCGACGGAGCTGGGCTCGATGAGGCTGGTCAGCGCCGCGGCCAGATCCTCGGCCTCACGGCCGGTCGCGGTGACGGCGAGCACGGCACGCTGATCGTGCCCGCTCAGCGCGGCCACGGCGAACGGGCGCAGCGCGGACGGCGCGATCAGCGAGACATCGCCGCCCTCTTCGAGAGCGGCGGTCAATTTCGGGTCGGCGCGAACAAGGTCAAGTAGTCCGGAAAGACTCATCAGATACGCCCACAGCCCCACGACGGCAACACGATTACCCCCGGCCGGGTCAGGTCGCGGGGGTCTCCTACCAGCCTACTCGCCGCGCGAGCCGCATCCCGCGCCGTCCCGCACGTTGCCACCAGCCCCGAAGCCACCGGGCTCGGAGCCACCGGGCTCGGAGCCAACAGGCCCGGAGTCAACAGGCCCGGAGTCAACGGCATAGCCAGGCACGGAGGGCCAGCGGACGGTGAGGACGGTCGACGCCTCCTCCGCGCGCCACGAATGGTCGACCCCCTTGCCCCACACCACGTAGTCCCCCGGCTCGGCCAGCAGCACGCTGCGGCCGGGCAGCTCGACCCGGAACCGGCCGCTGATGAGGACGAGCAGGGCGGTGCGCGTCTCGCCCCTGGTCCACTGCGCCCGCTCCTCGCCCGGCCGGTGCACGCCCCACTTGATCTCGACGTCTTCGCTGTGTCTTGGGTCGCCCGGGGGTTTGAAGTGACCGAGGAGCCAGCCATGGTCGCCGGGCGCGTCGACATTGGCGTTGCCCACGTACACCTCATCGCTCCGCACGTGCCAGGACGCTAGCAGGGAATTGCATTACTGCTTACGATCGGCCGATTACTGTAGGTGACATGTCTGAGGTGCGATCGGTCGCCCAGCGAGGCGACCTCTTCGGTGTACGGGTCCGCGAACACTGCGCTGGGCAGCCGATCAGGCGACTAGACGTGCTGGTCGCCGGGTGCGCTCACGACGAGCCGCTGGCCCTGGACCATGTCGAGACCAGGTCCACCGGGGCCGACGAGGATCATCCTGCGATCAGGCAGGTGCTGCAGGAGCGGGCCGACCTGATCTCGTGGTCGCTGGGCGACCTGCGCTGCGTGCCGCTGGCGCCCAGGGCCTACGACGTGATCCAGCTCTCGTTCCTGCTGGAGCGCATTCAGCACGCGGAGCTGGTGTTCGACCGGCTGCTGCAGTCGCTGCGCCCCGGCGGCCTGGTGCTGCTGCGCATGCGCGACCGCAAGTCCGCCTACGGCCTGCTCGACCGGGTCACGCCGGCCTGGCTGCGCCGGCTGCTGTGGCGCCCGCTCGCCCCGTTCGGCACGCCGGGGCCGCTGCCCGCCGTGTACGAGCCGCTGGCGTCGAGCGACGGCATCCACGCGTTCTGTCTCAGCAGGGGCCTGCAGATCACCGACGACGAGCGCAACACCAGCGGCCCGGCCCGCGCGGGCCGGATCGGGAGCGCCGCGGTCGCGTTGATGTCCTGGCTGACCAGCGGCCGCTATCCCGGCTCCCACGACGAGATCACGATGGTGATCAGGAAGCCGCAGCATCACTTCGCCCGGCTCCTCTAGTGACACACTGGTATCAGCCGGTAGACTCCTTTCCTACCAATTCAATCGGAATAGTTGGGATGTAGGACGACGTGGAGTGGACCCCCGACCCGCGCGAGCTGGCCGATCTCGAACTGCTGCTCTCCGGCGCGTTCGAGCCACTGGCCGGGTTCCTCGGCCACGACGACCTGCACGCGGTGCACGAGCGCGGCATGCTCGCCGACGGCTCCCCGTGGCCCGCGCCCGTCACGCTCCACCTGAGCGCCGAGGTCGCCCCCGGCGACGAGGTCACGCTGCTCGACCCGGAGGGCCTGCCGCTGGCCGCGCTCACGGTGGCCGCTCAGGAGGCCGACGGGCTGGTCTCCGGGCCGGTCAAGGGTCTCGGCGCGCCGGAGCACGGGCCGTTCGCGCGGCTGCGGCGCACGCCGTCGGAGGTGCGGGCCGAGCTCGGCGGGCGTCCCGCGCTCGCCGTCACCATGCGGGGGCCGCTCGACGACCTTTCCGAGATCGCGGCCACCGCCAAGGAGCTCGACGCGGTGATCCTGCTGCTCCCCCTCTCGTACGGCGAGGCAGGCCCCGCCGTCGTACGCGCGGCGCTGCGCGCCCAGGAGAAGCTCCCGCCCGGCACGCTGGTCGTCTCCGTGCCCCTGGCGCCGCGCGAGGAGCCCGAGATCGACCTGGAGCTGCGCGAGCACGTCGCCACCGCCTACGGCGCGGCCGAGCACCTGGCCGGCCCCGAGCCCGTGAGCATTCCCGGGCCGCCACACCGCCGCGGGCTGGTGGTGTTCTTCACCGGCCTGTCGGGCTCCGGCAAGTCCACGATCGCCCGGGGCCTGCGCGACGCGCTGCTGGAGCTCGGCAGCCGCACGGTGACCTACCTCGACGGCGACGTGGTGCGCCATCTGCTGTCCAAGGGCCTGACGTTCTCCAAGGCCGACCGCGACCTGAACATCCGCCGCATCGGCTTCGTGGCCGCCGAGACCGCCCGCCACGGCGGCCTGGCCATCTGCGCGCCCATCGCCCCCTATGCCGGCACGCGCGAGGAGGTGCGCGAGATGGTCGATTCGGTCGGCGCCGACTTCCTGCTCGTGCACGTCGCGACCCCGCTGGAGGAGTGCGAGCGGCGCGACCGCAAGGGCCTGTACGCCAAGGCCCGCGCCGGGCTCATCCCCGAGTTCACCGGCATCTCCGACCCCTACGAGGAGCCGGACGACGCCGAGCTGGTGATCGACACCACGCATCTCTCGATCGACGCGGCCGTCTCCCAGGTGCTGGGCACGCTGAGGAGTGGAGGCTGGGTTCGTTGATCGACTGGGCGCTGATCGGCGGGTCCTTCGTCATCGCCATCGTCGTCGGCCTGACCGGCATGGGCGGCGGCGCGCTCATGACGCCGATGATGATGCTGTTCTTCAACGTCCCGCCGCTGGCCGCGGTCTCCAGCGACCTGGTCGCCTCGGCCGTGATGAAGCCGGTCGGCAGCGTGGTCCACCTGCGCCACGGCACCGTCAACCTGCGCCTGGTCGGCTGGCTGTGCGCCGGCTCGGTGCCGGCCGCGTTCTGCGGGGTGTTCCTGGCCCGCGCGTTCGCGGTCACCGACGCGGTCAAGTACGCGCTCGGCGTGGCGCTCCTGCTGGCCGTCGCGGGCATGGCGCTCAAGAGCTGGCTCGGCGCGCGGGGCGGCTCGTCGAGCGCGCACGAGATCGTCGTGCGCCCAATTCCGACCCTACTGGTCGGTACGGTAGGCGGGCTGGTCGTCGGCGTCTCGTCCGTGGGCTCCGGTTCGCTGATCATCGTGGCCCTGCTCGCCCTCTACCCCGCGCTCAAGGCCAACCAGCTCGTCGGCACCGACCTGGTGCAGGCCGTGCCGCTGGTCGCCGCGGCCGCGCTCGGTCACCTGCTGTTCGGCGACTTCCAGCTCGACCTCACGCTGTCGCTGCTCATCGGCTCGATCCCAGGCGTCTACCTGGGCGCCAGGATCTCCTCGCGGGCCCCTGGCGGCCTGATCAGAGCGCTCCTGGCGATCGTCCTGCTCGCTTCCGCGCTCAAGCTGCTCGACGTGAGCAACACGCTCACCGTCTGGGCACTCCTGGCCGCCACCGCCGTCACGATCGCGGGCTGGCGCCTGCGCGTGAGCCGCGCCGCCACGCGGGACGAGCCCGCGGGCACCGAGGTGAACGCGCGCTAGGGGCGGGGCACCCTGGTCGCGCGGAAGTACGGGTCCAGCGCGAGCTCGCTGAACGCCTTGTCGGCCCCTGAGCCCACGTCGAAGCTCGTGTCACCGCGCGGCGCCTGCGGGGAGTCGAAGTAGAGCAGCGCCTTGATCTGCGGATAACGCTTGATCTGCCGCCGCACCGACTCGAAGAAGGCCCGCTTGAACGACCGGTCGAGCGGCCGCTCGAACACCCCCCACTCGGCGACCATGACCGGCTTGCCCGGGAAGCGCGCCTGCATCCACCGGTAGAACCCCGGCCACTGCGCGTACTCCTTGCGGGTCTTGTTCACCAGCCCGTCGAAGTCCTGCACCCGATCGTCGGCGTACGGGTCCATGGCCACCCAGTCGACCACGTCGTCACCCGGGTAGAGATCCTCGAACCACGACTTCGCCGCCCAGTTCGGCGCCCCCATGTACGTCATGACGGTGACGGCGTTCTTCACCCCGCCGGCCCGCAGCCTGAGCACGACGTGCCGGTACATGGCCGCGTAGTCGGCGGCCTGCATGCCGGAGCCCGAAGCCCCGTCCACGTCGTTCTCCGGCTCGTGGTGGATCGTGAGGAAGAACCGCTCGGGGAAGGTGCGCCTGAGGTAGCCGGCCAGCCGGTCGATCCTGGCGTCGAGCGCGCCGTCGGCGATCTCCGCCCAGGTGTGGTCGAAGGACGGCTTCCAGTTGATCATGAGCAGCCGGGGCTTGGCCGGGTCGCGGGCCAGCCTGATCTCGGCCTCGGTGGGGAACAGCTCGCTGCCCCGATGGTAGACGTGCAGGACGTCGGCCGTCGCGCCCATGCGCGACTCCGCGCCGTGCAGGGCCTCCTCCACCGGAGCGCCGGTGAAGACCTCCGGCGCGATGCCCCACCAGGCGCCGCACGACGGGATGAGCCTCGTGGTGGCCGTGCAGGCCTGCGCGCCCGGCGTCGCCTGTCTGGCGGCCTGCGCGGGCGCCCGCGCGTCGGAGCCCTCCGCGCTGGAACAGGCGGCCAGCACGACGACCACGCCCAGGACGAATGCCGCGTGTGTTGCGGTATACGAAATTCCCCGAAGCTGCAAAGCCTTCCAACCCCCTCGTCGAATGACCCCCGCCTATCAAACCTGAACCTTGCCATGTCATTCCTGGAACTTCAGCCAGTGTGAGAGTCTCCCCAGTTCGTGGCGGGTTCGGGCCTGGCCGCCTTTTCGCGAAATTTCCCTTTTGCAGGCATTTATTGCTGGCCGTATCGGAGAAAATCTTGCGTATTCAACCTGGGTGCTGACCGTCCGTCCTATAGTGGGCGCGCATCTCGAAACGTGACGCTGCGTCGCCGACTGGAGACGAATCGCACACCCCCCAGGAGACCCTCCCCCATGAGCTCCGGTACCGACCTGGACGAGCACCTCGCACTGCTGCGCAGGAGGTGGCTGCTCCTCGTGGGCTGCGTCGTGTTCGGCGGCACCGCGGGGCTCGCGCTGCTACGGCTCACACCGCCCGCCTACACCGCCACCACCCAGGTCCTCGTCATGCCGGTCGGCACTCAGGAGCCGGGCAACCAGGTGACCGCCCGCCAGCGCGAGCCGCTCAACCTCGACACCGAGGCCCAGGTCGCGCAGTCGGCGGTGGTCGCGGCGCGGGCCGCCACGGCGCTGGGGGTGGGCGCGCCCGACCCGGTCGAGGTCGCGGTGCCGCCCAACTCGTCGGTGCTGTGGATGTCGGTGACGGCCGCCCAGCCGGACGCCGCGGCGGCGCAGTCCCGCGCGTACGCCGACGCCTATCTCGCCAACCGCCGCGAGAGCGCCCTGTCGGCGATGGCCGAGCAGCAGCAGGCCGTGCTCGCCAAGCTCAAGCAGGTCAACGCCGGGATCGACACCGTGATCAAGCAGCTCCCCACGCTGCCCAAGGGCGCCCCCGCGCGCTCGATCGCGCTGCAGCGGCAGAGCGTGCTCAACCGGCAGGCCGCCAGCCTCGCGCTGAAGTACGACGCGCTGCGCACGGTCGCGGTGACGCCGGGCACGGTCATCAGCCAGGCCGCGCCGCCGGCCGCGCCCAGCTCGCCCAGCCTGCCCCTCTACCTGGGCACCGGGCTGATGGCCGGGCTGCTCACCGGCTCCGCCGCCGCCTACGCCCGCGACCGGCTCGACCGGCGGCTGCGCACGGCGGCCGACGTCGAGCGGCTGACCGGGCTCCCCGTGCTCAGCGACCTGTCGAGCCCGCGCGAGCACGGCGTGCTGCACGACCTGGCCTGCGCCGTGGTCGCCGCGTGCCCCGGCAAGCGGCTGCTGGTCAGGTCGCTGCCCGCCGACCTGTACGCCTCCTCGCTGGCCGAGCCGCTGGCCGTCAGCGCGCCGCTGTCGGTGCTCGACGGCTCCGACGTCCGCGACCTGGCCAGGGCGGACGCGGCCCTGCTCCTGGTGGGGCTCGGCCGGGTCACCTCGGCGCAGGTCGCGGCCGCCGTACGGCAACTGGGCGCGCACGACGTACCGATCGTCGGCGTGGTGACGGCCACCGACGCGGTCCCGTCGTTCGTGCCCCTGCTCGAACCGCGCACCCACACCTCGCTCGGCAAGCTCGTCGCCACCGGCGAGCTGGAGGTCAGCGTGTCGGCAGAGACCACGCCCATGCAGGCGCTCCACCACCAGCGGCGGCCAGGCCAGCCGACGTGAGAGCACCCGCCTGGCCCATCGCGGCGCTGCTCGTGGGCTACCCGGTGTGGTGGGCGCTCGGGTTCGGCGGGCTGTCGGTGATCGTCCTGGCGGTGCCGATGGCGGTGGTGCTGTGGCGGCGCAGGCCGGTCAAGGTGCCGCGCGGGTTCGGGCTGTGGCTGCTGCTGCTCGCCGGCTACGTGATCAGCGCGCTGATGCTGGCGGAGACACCGCCCGGCACGTACGGGGAGCTCGGCCCCGGCCGGATCGCCGGCTACGTCATGCGGCTGGCGCTCTACGCGTCCATCCTGATCATGGTCCTCTACCTCGGCAACCTGACAGAACGCGAGCTGCCCCAGCTCCGCCTCGTGCGCATGCTCGGCGTGCTGTTCGTCACCACGGTCGCCGGCGGGCTGCTCGGCGTGCTGTTCCCGGCCTTCGCCTTCACCTCGCCGATGGAGCTGCTGCTGCCCGGCTGGATCAGCGAGAACTCCTTCGTCCAGAACCTCATCCACCCCACCGCCGCCCAGACGCAGAAGGTGCTCGGCTACGCCTCCCCCAGGCCGGAGGCGCCGTTCGAGTGGGCGAACGCGTGGGGCAGCAACGTGTCGGTGCTGCTGGTGTGGTTCGTGGTCGGCTGGTGGGTGCACGGCGGGCCGCGGCAGAAGGTCTTCGTCGCCGTCTCGCTCGCGCTGGCCGCCGTCCCCATCGTCTACTCGCTCAACCGCGGCCTCTGGATCGGCCTGGGCCTGGCCGTCGGCTACCTGATCGTCCGGGTGGGCGGGCGTACCAGGGTCGCGCTCTGCGGCGCGGTGGCGGCGGGGGCGCTGGTGTTCGCGCTCAGCCCGCTGGCGTCGCTGGTCTCCCAGCGGCTGGACAAACCCCACTCGAACGACATCAGGGCCTTCACCGTGTCGGCCACCATCGCGACGGCGGGCCACTCGCCGGTCATCGGCTTCGGCAACACCCGCAACGCCACCGGCAACCACCGCACGATCACCACGGGTAAGACGCAGTGGTGCGGGGGCTGCGGGCATCCGCCGCTGGGCAGCGACGGGCAGCTCTGGCTGCTGATCATCACGCAGGGGTTCACCGGGGCGGCGCTCTACGTGGCGTTCTTCCTCGGCGCGATCCGCCGCCACTGGCGTGACCGCAGCCCGATCGGGCTGGCCGGAGTGCTGGTGATGGGGCTCGTCCTGCTCTACATGTTCGTCTACGACGGACTGGTCACGCCGCTCAGCCTCTATCTCATCTCGTTCGCGCTCCTGTGGCGGAACGCATGATCCCTTCCCTGGAGAGACGCATGAACGACGCGGCCGTCCGGCTCGGCTACCTCGCGGAGACCGTCCGGTTGCTGCATCCCGGCTCCGGCTCGCCCAGGGCGTACACGCTGCTGCCGCACGCCGCCGTGCCGCGCCGGCTGGCGCCGCGCCGGTGGTGGCACGTGGGGGCCCAGGTGATGGTGCCCGGCGAGGGGTCCATCGCGGCGTACCTGAGCGAGGTCTTCTCCCGGCCGGTCGAGACCGTCCTCCACGTACGCCCGGCGCGGCGGGCCAACAGGAAGCCCATCCTGGAGGCGCGGTCGGGCGGGAAGCGGCTGGCGTTCGTGAAGATCGGCGACAGCGCGCGGGCGCGGCGGCTGGTCACCGCCGAGGCCGCCGCCCTGCGCCGGCTGGCCGGGCTGCCGCTGGACACCGTGCGCGCGCCGGCCGTGCTGCACCACGGCGACTGGCGCGGGCTGGCGGTGCTGGCGCTGTCGCCGCTGCCGGTCAGGCGCGGCCGGGTGCCCGCGCCGCTGCTGCGCGCGGCCGTCAAGGAGATCGCCGGCACCGGAGGGCCGAGCCCGGCCTGGCACGGCGACCTCGCGCCGTGGAACCTGTGCGCGTCCTCCGACGGCCGCCTGCTCGTGTGGGACTGGGAGCGGTACGAGGTCGGCGTCCCCTACGGATTCGACGCCGTGCACTACTTCTTCCAGCGGGCGCTGCGCAGGATGAGCCCGTCGGCCGCGGCCCGCGCGTGCGTGACGCGGGCCGCCCGCGAGCTCGCGCCCCTGGGCCTGACCGCGGCGGTGGCCAAGCAGACCGCGCTGCGCTACCTGATCGCGCTGTCCGACAGGCACGCCGCCGACGGGCACGCGCCGCTCGGGCCCCCGCGTACCTGGCTCAATCCGGTCGTCGACCACGAGGAGCTGCTGGCATGAGGACCATGAAGCGCTCGGTGCTGTCGCTCTCGCGGGCCACGGGGAGGTTCACGTCGGGGGTGCGGGTGCTCCCGTCGTTCCTGATCACGGGAGCGCAGCGGTGCGGCACCACCTCGCTGTACCGGGCGCTGGCCCAGCATCCGCTGCTGCTCAAACCGGTGCTGCACAAGGGGGTGCACTACTTCGACGTCGGCTATGCGCGAGGGGAGCCCTGGTATCAGGCCCACTTTCCGCTGTGGGTGAGCGCGGCGCTGCTCGCCCACCGGTACGGCGCGCGGGCGCAGGCGTTCGAGTCGTCCCCGTACTACCTGTTCCATCCGCTGGCCGGGGAGCGGATCGCGGCCGATCTGCCCGGCGTGAAGCTGATCGTGCTCGTCCGCGACCCCGTCGAACGGGCCTGCTCGGCGCACGCCCACGAGCTGGCCAGGGGCTTCGAGACCGAGTCGCACTTCGAGTACGCCGTCGAGCTCGAAGCCCGGCGGCTGGCCGGGGCCGAGGAGCTGCTGCGCGAGTCGCCGTTCGCGCTGCACCACTCGCATCGCCACCACGCCTACCTCGCCAGGGGCCGCTACGCCGAGCAGCTCGACCGGCTGGAGCCGCTGATCGGGCGTGAGCGGATCCTGGTGCTCGACAGCCACCGGTTCTTCAAGGAGCCGGAGGGCGTGTACGACCGGGTACTGGAGTTCCTGGGGGTGCCGCACCTGGGGTATCCGGCGTTCGAGCGGCACAACGGCCGGCCGTTGCCCCGCCGGGTGCCCAAGGTGCTGGGACAGGCGCTGCGGGACCATTTCGAGCCGTACGACGCGCGGCTGAGCCGGTGGCTGGGCGGTGAGCCGTCGTGGCGACGGTGACCCGGGAGGCCCCTGAGGCCGGCGGGGCGGGCGGCTGGGCGGGCGGCTGGGCGGGCGGGGCGCGGATGGGCGGTGCGGCGTCGTGGCGACGATGACCGGCGTGGCGCGGCGGGTGCGGCGCGGGGGGCTCGCCGGGGTCGTGGGGGCGGCGTTCAGCGCGCTCGCCCAGTTCGGCCTGCTGGTGGTCGTGACCAGGGCGTTCACGGCCGCGGAGGCCGGCGCCTTCTTCACCGCGACCGCCGTGGCGCTCATGGCCGCCGGGGTCGCCAAGCTGGACGCCGGGAACGGGCTCGTGTACTTCATCGCGCGGGCGAAGACGTATGGGTATCTCGGCATATCCGGATATATCCGGGCGGCGCTTGTGCCGAGCGCGGCGGTGGCGTGCGGCGCGGCCGTGCTGCTGTATCCGCGGCTCGGCCCGCTCGCGGTGGCCCTGCCGGTGATGGCGGCGGCGGACGTCCTGCTGGCGGCCACCAGGGGGTTCGGGTCCGTCAGGCCCACGGTGCTGCTGGACGGGATGGTGCTGCCCGCGTGCCAGCTCGCGCTGGTGGCCGGTGCGGCCGTGGCGGGGGCGGCCGGGTGGCTGCCGGTGGCGTGGGCGCTGCCGTACGCGCTGGTGCTGGTGCTGGCCGCGGGCCTGGTGCGGGGGCGGGTGCCGCGGACGCCGTACCTGCCGGGGACGGGACGTGATCTGTGGCGGTACACGGCTCCGAGGTCGCTGGCGGGGGCGATCCAGGCGGTGTTCCAGCGGGTGGACATCGTGATCGTCGCCGCGTTGGGCGGGCCTGCGCAGGCCGCCGTGTACACGGCCGCCACCCGGTTCAGGGTAGTGGGGCAGCTCGCGGGGCAGGGGCTGGCGCAGGCCGTACAGGCTCGGCTGGTCGAGGCGCTCGCCGACGGGGAGGCGGCGCGGGCCAGGGAGCTGTACCAGGCCACCACGATCTGGCTGGTCCTGCTGACGTGGCCGGTGTGGCTCGCGTACGCGGCGCTGGCACCCTGGGTGCTGGGGGTGTTCGGCCCCTCGTACGGCTCCGCGGCCCCGGTCGCGCTGGTGCTGGCGGGCACGATGATGGTGGCGACCGCCTGCGGGATGGTGGACGTCGTCCTGACGGCGGCCGGTCATACCGGCACGAGCCTGCTCAACCTGCTGATCGCGATCACCTGCACCGTGGCGCTGGACCTGGCGCTGATCCCCAGTCTCGGTGCGCTCGGGGCGGTCGTCGGGTGGTCGGGCGGCGTGATCGTCAAGAACCTGCTCCCGTTGTGGCAGCTCCACCGGCGCTACGGTCTGCACCCCTTCGGCCGCCACACTCTGCCGGCGCTCCGGCTGCGCACCTGGACGCTTACATGAGCGCCGCAGGTCCGAAGCTGGGAGCGGACCGTCGGCGGACTCCCGGGCTTCCGGGGCCGCGGACGCCCGTGCTGGTGACGGGCCTGCCGAGGAGCGGCACGAGCTGGACGGGCAAGATGCTCGCGGCCGGCGGCGACCTGGTCTACGTCAACGAGCCGCTCAACCCGCAGCACCCGCCCGGCCGCTGCCCAGGCGTGCTCAAGGCGACCGTCACGCACAGGTTCCAGTACATCTGCGACGACAACGCGGCCGGCTGGCTGCCCGCCTTCCGCGACACGGCGGCCCTGCGCTACCGCTGGCTCGCCGAGCTGCGCGCGAACCGCTCCCCGTACGACCTGGCCCGTCTCCTCCGCTACGGCGCCGCCTTCACCATGGGCCGCATGGCGGGCCGGCGCGCGCTGCTCGACGACCCGTTCGCGGTGCTGAGCACGGCCTGGTTCGCCGGGCGGCTGGGGTGCCGGGTGATCGCCCTGGTGCGCGATCCCGTGTCGTTCGTGGCGAGCTGGCAGCGGCTGGGGTGGACGGTCTACTTCCACGAGCTGCTGGAGCAGCCGCTGCTGGTCCGCGACCATCCGGAGCTGCTGGGGCTACGCGCCCTCGTGGGCTCCCAGGACCGCGTCGCCAAGGCCGCCGCGCTGTGGCTGGCGACCCGCGCGATCCTCGCCCGCACGCCCGGCATCCTGCTCACCTCCTACGAGTCCCTGGCCGCCGACCCGCTGCCCGGATTCCAGCGCCTGTACGCCTACGCCGGGCTCCCCTGGACCCCGGCCGCCGAACGCCGGATCGCCAGGGCGTGCACGGGCGGCTCCGCCGCGGCGACGGGCTTCGCCTGGTCGGGGCTGTCACGCACGGCGTACCGGCGGATGGACTCCCGCCGCGCGCTGGAGGACCCGGCCCGCGGGCTGAGCCCCGAGGAGGTCGCCCGCATCCGCACCCTCACCGCCCCCGCCGCACCCGTCCCCTGACATCGCCCATCCGCTCCCGTACTCGCCTTACGGCCCGAACGACCAGGCATCCGCCGAGCAGGCGCACGGCGAACGGCAGGTCGTGCACCAGGTAGCGCCTCGCCAGCCGGCCCGGCTCGCTGACCAGCCGGAACGCCCACTCCAGCCCGGCCCGCTGCAGCCATCCCGGCGCCCTGGTGACCGTGCCGGCCGCGAAGGCGATCGCCGCCCCGCAGCCCACGAACCAGGCTCCGGGCAGCTCCTCCCGCAGGTCCGCGATCAGCCGGTCCTGCCGGGGGAACCCGAGCCCGACGAACACGAGCCGGGGCCGGGCGGCGACCACCCTCCGCCGTACGAGCTCGCTTCCCTGCGGTGTGGCGTCGAAGCGGTAGGGCGGAGCGTGGACGCCGCACACGTCCAGGCGGGGATGGCGGGCCGTGAGCTCGTCCGCCGCCTTGTCCGCCACTCCCGGGGGACCGCCGAGCAGGTAGACCGGCCAGCCGTGGCGGGCGGCGAGCTCGCTGAGCGACCAGATGAGGTCCGCGCCCGTGACCCGCTCGGGCACCGGCGTGCCGAGCAGCCTGGCCGCCCACAGCAGCGGCATCCCGTCGGGCACCACGAGCTCGGCGGAGCACACGAGCTCGCGGAGCGCGGGGTCGAGGGAGACGGCCCGGCAGATGTCGACGTTGGGGGTGACGATCCGGCCGCCCCTGCCCGCTGCCAGCTCGCCGGCCACCCACCGGACCACCTCGTCCTGGGTGAGCGGGTCCACCGCCACACCCGCCACCCGCACCCGCGCCGCCCGCACATCGGGCCGCGGCACGTCCGGCGACAGGCCGTCCCGCCCCGAAGATCGCTCAAGCACGGCCGATCCCGCCGAAGACCGGGGTGAGGCACAGGGCGGGGACGGCCGGGATCGTGGGCTCTGGCGGGGTCAAATGCCGCGTCCCCGCTGGTGGAGCAGCGACAGCACGGCGGGCGCGGAGACGAGGCCCGCCGCCACGGCGAGCGCGATCGGCGCGCGCGGCTCGCGCGGCCGGGCCGCGAACGTGCGGGCGGCCCAGCGAGCCGCCTCCCGCCGGTGCCCGAGCGCGGCGTGGCTGAAGGCGAGCTGGCCGTAGACCCGCGCCGCGCCGCACGGGTCCACGGCCAGTTCAGGGTGCCGGGCGAGCATCCAGTCGAGCCCGGCAATTCGGTCGGCCCAGCGGGCCGCGTAAAGGGAGCCGCCCCACCGCACGCGCACCAGGGGCCGGTCGACGTGCACGATCGGCTGCCGCTTGGCGGCGCGCAGGGCCAGGTCCCAGTCCTCGTTCTGGCCGCCGGGGGCGCTCTCGTCGGCCCACAGCGAGCCGCGCAGGAACAGGAACGTCGACGAGTGCACCATCACCATCCGCGAGCGCACCAGGTCGTCCACGGTCACCCGCGACGTGCCGGCAAGCCTGGGGACGCGGCGGTCGCCGTACTCGACCTCGATGCCGCAGCTCGCGAACTCACCCCCGTCCCGCAGCGCCCGCTCCTGCGCGGACACCTTGCCGGGCAGCCAGACGTCGTCGTCGTCGCAGAAGGCGACGAGGTCGGTGTCGCAGGCCGCGATGCCGGTGTTGCGGGCGCCCGGCAGGCCGGGGCTGAGCGTGTTCGGCAGGACGCGCACGGAGCGCGGGCTCCCGGGCACGGCGCCCGCCACCTGCTCGGCCACCTCCGAGGCGGCCTTCCCAGCGGTCGAGGCGGTGTCTGCCACGACGACCAGGGTCAGCTCGCCCGGATAGTCCTGGGCCAGCACCCCTTCGACCGCCTCGCGGAGCTGGCGGGGCCGGCTCCCGCTGGTCGGGATCACCACGCCCACGGAACGGAGCCGCGTCACGCCGGCGCCCCCCAGTAGCCGTACCTGGCCCTGAGCGGCCACGTGAGCGCGTTGACCACCCGGCGGTCGCGCTCGGGCAGCCCCGACACCCACGAGTCGTCTCGCCGCAGCTCGACCCGCCCCACGTGGAAGCGCATCGGGTTGCCTGAGGCGGTGTGGGAGGGGCCGAGCCAAGCGGTGCCGCCCTCGATGAAGGGCACCTCGGGCACCTCCAGATCGATCTCGCGGGCCACCGCCACGAGCGTGGCCTCAGGCGCGGCGAGCAGATCCTCGTAACGGATCCTGGTCACCCGGCCGCCGCGTCCCGGGAGCAGCTCCAGGGCGGCGTTCTGGGCCGTCCAGTGCAGCGCCGTGCGGGCCGGCCCCCAGCGGGTCATGGGCAGCCCGTCCTCGGGCCGCCGCACGGTCCTGCCCCAGGAGTGGGCGACGGCTCGCGGATCCCGGACGACGTGCACGATCCGCACGTCCACCCCGCTCGCCAGCAGGCAGCAGGCCAGCGACGCGTGCTTGCTGGAATCGACCACGACCGGCGCGCCCACGGCCTCGTACACCAGCCGGTACGCCTGTGTGTACGCCGCCAGGTCCGGATGCGCGATCCGCGGGATCCTGCGCGTGCGATCCACCCGCTCCCGCAGCCGCAGCATCCGCTCGGCCAGCGCCGGAGTCCAGCCGCCGAACGCGCGCTCGCCGATCACCCGCCAGAAGACGCACTCGGGGAACGGCACCCCGCAGCCGCACAGCTCGCCGCCGAGCACGCCCCGCTCCCAGAGGTGCACCACCTCACCGAGCGCGACGACGCCGGGCAGCTCCCCCAGGAGCCGCTCCAGCAACGTGGTGCCACTACGGCCGAGACCGCCCAGGTAGACGACTCGGAGGGTGGATGCGCTATTGATCAAAAGAGAAGGGCCTTCGCGTCACGAACACGGAACGCGAAGACCCTAGCGCGGAGAGTAATCGGCGGGTCGGCTTATCCCAAAGGATCTACCTTCCGCCGCGACCTCAGGTGGCGTCGATGATCATGCCGGCGCCGACGGTGCCGTTCGTGGCCTCGTCCACCAGGATGAAGCCGCCGGTCAGCCGGTTGCGGGAGTAGTCGTCCACGAACATCGGCTGTGTCACCCGCAGTGAGACCCGCC